>CAMNBY010000318.1 GCA_946533615.1 uncultured Clostridia bacterium | reverse complement strand
CCGCCCTATACTTCGGAGAGGGCAAGGCTGAAAGTGGAGAAGCTTGCCGAAAAGATCTCGGAGTACTGCGGCGAGATAAAGTTCCACTGCGTTCCCTTCACCGAGATACAGGAAACGATCCGCGACAACTGCCCCGAGGAGCTGTTCACGGTCATCATGCGCAGGCTGATGATGGAGATCGCCCAGCGACTCTGCGAGCGCGACGACTGCTCCTGCCTGATAACGGGCGAGAGCCTCGGGCAGGTCGCCAGCCAGACCATGTACGCGATGGTGTGCACAGACGCCGCTTGCAGGATACCTGTGTTCCGTCCGTGCATAGGAATGGACAAATCCGAGATCGTGGAAGTGTCCAGAAAAATAGATACTTTCGATACATCTATACTGCCATACGAGGATTGCTGCACAGTGTTCACTCCGCGCCACCCAAAGACAAGACCTGTGCTTGATGATGTGGAAAAAGCCCAGAATGCTTACGATTTTGAGCCTATGATACAGAAGGCCGTCGAGGGCACAACGATCAAATATATTAAAAAGTTTGCATAGCATTTGGGAGCTGAATTTGTAAAACAGCGCAGAAACGGAGATTAAAGCTGTCAAGCAAAAAGCACGTTCATTGGATATTAGCTCTCAGATATTGTAAATTATGCCAGAAATTAACAAATTAAGGCAAATTGAACGCTGTGTTAACAAGAGGCTGTGTAAAGGTTTAAGCCTTTCAAAAAGCGTAAAATACGGATTTTTGGACTGAAAAAGGCCAAAATAACAGCGACAATTTTTGTACACTTAAAAACAGTTACAAAGCGATTAAAGCTGTAACCGTTTATACACTATTTGTACCAAAAAACGGACAGTTGTTTTTCTCTTATATAATAGTAGGCAGCCCCGAAGGGCGCTGTTTCGACCTTTACCGACTTTGCCCGACAGGGAGTTTCGGTAACAAATTGAAGTCAAAAAACACCTGTCCTTTGATTAAATCCGAAAGGCTCGTTCGCAATTTGTTCAAAAAGGAGGCTTGATTTATGTGCAAAATGGAAGATAAACCGCCGCTTGGCTCGTTCAATTTTGCCGAAGATAACAAATCGGTTACAGAAAGGCTTGACAATTTGTCGGGGCGTGTAGTAGAATATTTGATAACGAAAGGCAGGACGCTTGCGGCAGCCGAGAGCTGCACGGGCGGAATGATCTCGGAAAAGCTTACCGCTGTGGCGGGTGCCAGCCGCGTCTATAAGGGCGGCGTGTGCAGCTACCAAAGCGAGATCAAGCAGAAGGTGCTGGGAGTCAGCGCCGAGACCCTCGAACGGTACACGGTCTATTCGGCAGAGACAGCAAGCGAAATGAGCGCGGGCGTCATGAGGCTTATGGATACCGACTGCGCTATCGGGGTCACGGGTATCGCGGGGCCCTCGGGCGGGACGGCTGAAAAGCCTGTCGGGACGGTCTACGTTTCGGTCCGCTTCGGGGACAAAGAAATAGTAAAAGACTTGAAGCTATATAGAGAATATGAGAATATGGACAGAGATCTGATACGGGCTGCGGCTTCGGCGGGAGCGCTGGAGATGCTGATGCAGCTGATGACAGAAAGTGAGGATCGATAAGTCTATGGGAAACGAAGTAAGAAATCTTTCACCCGAAAGTCAGGAAAATTTCTTCCTGAGATTTTTCAAATATTTTATCCCCTGGAAGGGCGACGGCATCTCCGAGATAATAAGAAAAATAATCTTCATGCTCTCGATCGTGCTGTTCGCGGCATCGCTCAACGAGCTGACGGATTTTCTCAAGACCGACCAGGTCGAGCTGAACTATGTGCAGAACATAGTCAAGTACGAGCCCGACTGGGAGGACGACACCGTAAACCTTGACGGCGTTGACGCCGACACGGGAGAACGGGAAGAAACGGGACCCTCGACGGATAACGCCAAGGGCGAACGAAAAGTCCAGAAATGGGCGAAGGAGCTGCTCGAGCGCAACGAAGAAGTTGTCGGTTGGATCAAGATACCCGGCTTCGTCAACGACGACGGCGACGAGTATATAAACTTCCCCGTGATGCAGAGAAAGTTCACGGGCGACATCGACGCCTGCAACGACTATTATCTGAGAAGGGACATCGACGGCAACTACTACGAGTCGGGAAGCATCTTCGCCGACTGCCTCGTGCCGATCGACAAGGAAGGCCAGCCCGATGATATAATCATCTACGGCCACCACATGAGAAGGCTGGGCACCAGCTTCACCCACCTCGCCGAATACAAAGAAGGCGTGAACTTCCTGAAAAAGCATCCGATGATCGAGTTCAACACGATCTACGATAAAAACGAAAAGTATGTCATTGTATCCTGCTTCGTCGCGGCCTCGAACGAGTCACAGGACGACGTTGCGGTCTTTGACTACTGGAGATACAGAAACTTCGACGACGGAGATTACTCCTTCGAGAAGTGGCTTGACAACATCCGCAAGGAGTCGTGGTATTCCTGTGATGTTGAGTGTACAGCCGATGATGACTACATCACCCTCTCGACCTGCTCGAACGAGGTCGCCGATATGAGGTGGGTCATCGTTGCAAAGAAGATGACAGCCAAGGACAACCTGGATCTGATAGTTGATTCCTACCAGGAGCGTCCCGACTCTGAGATATATTTCCCGAAGATCTGGCGCGATGTCTGGGGCAACAACAAGAAGTACCTGGGCTGGTCATACTAATGCAAGGCTGAAAGCCAAAGGAAGGTAATGTGGATCTATGAGACCGAACAAAACCGGAAGAGAAGTCAGACCTGTAGTGAACAGCACGGCTGCAAGAGCAGCGGCGGCGATCCTGTCTGCCGCACTTATATGCTCGGCAGTTGGTGTGGCACTCAACGCAGCGGCTAAGAAAGGCACCGAAACAGACGCAGTGATCGATGCCGCCGAAGAAAGCGTTGTAACGACCGTCACCACCACAGCAGTACCCGAGGTCTCCGAAGGTGATGATACTTTTTCCGCCGTTTACGAGCTCAGAAAGGCGGGAGTGCAGGAGTACAACACCGCAAATGTTGCACACACCACCACGACCGCACCCGAACCCGAGCCCGAAGAAACAGAGGAGGAGAAGGCTCCCGCTCCCGCAGCTCTTGTCGATATGGACGAGACAGTTCTTTATGCTGCGCAGAGCGTGAATTTCAGAACACAGCCCGACCTTGACGCTCCCATAATCTATATCCTCGACGAGGGCGACTCTGTCACCGCCGACGGCATTACCGCCGATGACAAGTGGTATTCCGTTTCCGACGGCGACGGCGTCAGCGGCTTCGTCCTGGCCGAGCTCGTCACCGACAAGGCCCCCGAAAGCGCCGAGCATGTGACCACTACAGCTGCGGCCGCCGAGGAGGAAGAAGCTCCCGCCGAGCAGGTAACTGTCGGCGAGTACAACACAGGCGTTATCAACTACACCTACACCGAGTTCCGCATGATGTGCTATGTCGTGCACAGCGAGGTCGGCTATTGCTCCGAGGAGAACAAGCTTGCGGTCGCAAATGTCATCATCAACCGCGTTAAGTCCGATCTCTTCCCCGACAATATCGCCGAGGTGCTCACGGCGCCTAACCAGTTCACCGCGATACACAACTACTACGACCAGACCTTCCCGCCCTCCGATGATACCATCGCTGCGGTAAAGAAGGCGCTGGACGGCGAGGGCGCTGACCTTGTCAACGGAGCGACCTTCTATTATGCTCCCCGGTATATCACCCCCGAAAAGGCTGCCTGGTTCGAGAACCAGCTCCAGTTCGCGGCGGTCGTTGACGGACAGAGATATTTCAAGAATAAGGAACAGTAATAGGCAAAGTTTACGAAAACAATGCCGCAGGATTGTGTAAAATAACAAAAAGTCAGGGCACAATATCTCAATGCCTTGACTTTTTTCAGTATTTCGGTAAAATAGTAAATAGGGCAGTGTCGCTTGCGTCACGAGCTGCCCGAAAGGACATAGGTGAAATTATATTATGACTCCCGTTCTGAAGCTAAAGGGCAAAACGGCAAGGCTTGCTGTGATCGCGGTCGGCGTTGCTGCCGCTGCATCCGTGGGTGCGCTGTTCCCGAAGGCTCCCGCAAAGTCATACGCTAACACCGCCGCAAGCGAAAAGAAGGAAACGGCGGCAGTCAGGGACATCCCCGCAGAGCCCGAGGGCACCGAGGCTGTCCAACTTATCGAATACCGAAAGGCAGGCATCGACGAGTATCAGGTACTCGCCGCTGTCAGTGCTGCGCCCGCGGTAGAAGTCGTCGAGGCTGACGAGACCGATCCCGAGGATCAGGCCGACTTCCCGACATATACCGAGAGCTTCGCCGTTACTCTGCCCGAGGACGGCACTCAGGTCTATGACCCGCAGCCCGAAAAACTGAATTACACCGCAACACGCTCTATCTCGAACGAGTATTTCACCGCCTACGATCTGCGCTCGCGCAAGACCGTGACCATGAATGCCTTCGATATGGTCTGCCAGCTGGTCTACAGCGAGATAGGCGCCGAGTGGAACGAGGAAGCCATCAAGGCTCAGGCCGTCGCTTCTTATTCCAACCTGCGCTTCAACGACGGCATCGGCCTTATCCCTACCGTCGGCCTCAGAACAGGCTATCCCGAAAAGCTCGTCAAGTGCGTGAAGGCCGTAGAGGGCCAGTGCATCTACTATAACGGCGGCATCGCAAACGCCGTGTACTGTGCCTCGACCGCAGGCTACACCGCCGATTGCGAAAAGATCTTCGGCATCAGCTACGGCTATCTCAAGCCTGTTGTCAGCAAGTATGACAGCCAGGACATCAACTACGGCGTCAAGACGTATTTCAGCGAGTCCGAGATCAGGAATACTATCCAGAGCAAGTACGGCATCAGCCTCTCGGGCGATGTCGCAAGCTGGTTCACCGTTGAATCTATCCACAGCGCAAAGTATGTAGGCTCGCTTTCCATCGACGGCGGCAAGGTCAAAATGTCGGGCGAAGCCGCAAGAAGGCTCTTCGGCCTGAAGTCGAGCGCCTTCGAGATAACCTACAGCAACGGCGAATTCTGTTTCACCACCTACGGCTACGGCCACGGCGTCGGTTTCTGCCAGTGGGGCGCAAAGTATTACGCCGACAACGGCTGGTCCTATGACCAGATACTCAGGCATTATTTCGTAAACACAACAGTAAAGGTCTCTCCCGCAAGCCAGAAGGCCATCAAGCGCGGCGGTATGTCCGCCGAGGAGCTGGCAGCGGAGATAGACGAGTCCAAGGTCGCTGCTGCCGAGAGCGTTGCTGACAAGCAGCCTCAGCAGACAGCATCCGCCAAGGGCGAACCCGCAGTTACGTCCGTAAGGCCCGAAGAGCCCGCAGAGGCCGCCGAGCCCGAAGAGCAGGAGCGGGAAAACAAAGATAAAGAAGAGATCAAGGAAGAGACTCCCGCAGTGACGGAGCCCGAGCAGGGACCTGTTCCCGAAGAGGCCGAGCCCGCAGAGGAGCAGCAGCAGGAGGCCGCTGTCGCCGAGGCTGCCGAACCGCCGCAGGAGTGATCTCCTAATAGATATTCAGGGGGCATTGCAATGGCACTGTATGAACGCACAGGAAACAGAAGAACAGATTCTTCGAGGATAAACAAGATAATCAATCAGGACCTCGAGGAGATCAACAGGAAGTACACCCAGATCGGCAGGATCGTAAAGCTGCGCTGTCTTGACCAGATAACCGACAGCGAGGTGCTCGGCATTGCAGCCGAGGTCGATGCAAAGCTTTCCGAGCTCCGCGAGCTCCAGGACGAGCTGAATGCCGTCAACGGGGTGAAGGTCTGCGCTAAGTGCAACGCCAAGATAGATATAAACGTCGCTTTCTGCCCGGCATGCGGAGCAAAGCAGTCTTCTGCCGCACCCGCTGCGGTACCTGCTTCGGCACCCGCTGTTCCTGTTCCGCCGCCTGCGCCTATACCTGCACCTGCGCCTGTACCTCCTGTGCAGCCTGTACAGCCCGTTCAGCCGATACCTCCCGTGCAGCCTGCTGCGCCGCAGTATCCCGAATACAGCGAGGCCACGACCTACGCAGGGAACGACGAGTTTTACGAGGAGGCTCCCGCCTTCGGAGAGCAGCATGCGCCTGTTATCCCCGAGCCCGTGCCTGTTCCTGTTTCTCAGCAGCCGAAGCAGCAGCCCTCGGCAAGCGTGATCTTCTGCACCCAGTGCGGCAGCAAGGAGCCCGCAGGCACCCGCTTCTGCTCGCAGTGCGGTTCGATAATCGGATAAAATAAGACACATAAAACCTGAGCCGTCGCCTTGGCGGCTCTTTTTGTTACGGAGGAGTTATGGATATTTTTGCACTTGAAAAAGCCCTCAACGGCAGGAGGGTGATACTCGCCTCGAAGTCTCCCCGCAGGCGCGAGCTGCTGGGGCTGATCTTCAAGGATTTCGACATCGTCCCCGCCGAGGGCGAGGAACTTATACCCGAGGGCACGGCCGCCGAAAAGGCCTCGGAGCTGCTGGCCTTGCAGAAATGCCGCGAGGTGGCAAAGAAACACCCCGAGGCGCTTGTCATCGGCTGCGACACCACCGTCGTGGTCGGCAGCAGCATGGAGGACATACTCGGCAAGCCGCGGGACGAGCAGGACGCAGCGGCTATGCTCCGCAGGCTCTCGGGCACCCGACACAGGGTCATCAGCGGGACGGCGCTGAGCCTGCAGGGCAGGGAGGTCAGCTTTTCGGAGGTGACTGAGGTCTGCTTCCGCGACCTGACAGACGCGGAGATCGCGGACTACATCGCGACGGGAGAGCCGATGGACAAGGCAGGCGCCTACGGCATACAGGAGCGCGGGGCTCTGCTCGTCAGCGGGATAGATGGCGACTTTTTCAACGTGGTCGGTCTGCCCGTATCACACCTTGCGCAGGCAGCGGCAGGGCTGCTCGCAGACTTCGACAAATGCCGCAACCCGCAGAGATTCGGCGCTTGCGGCGGCTGCTGACAAGCGCTGAGTGACAGGAGAGTGACCTATGGGATTATTCAGCAAAAAACCGAAAGGCACGCCGCGTGCGCAGCTTGAAGCCCTGCACGGCAAGCGCCTGAGCTATGTTGTCGAGAGGAACGGCGGCGAGGAGCTTGTGCTCGGCAGGAACGGCGGGATCTCGGTCTCCGACTCGGAGCTGGTCATCGTCTGCAACGGCAGCGAGGTCTTTCGCTGTCGGCTCGAGGGCTGCATCGCCGCGGAGCTAATGAGCCGCAACGGCGTTGACATCAAGGCCTGCGACCCCAAGGGCGCACAGCGCCACGTTGTCGCCTATTACTCAAATCTCAGGCAATAATGTGAATAAAATATTACGATAAGTTTCGGCTGTTTGTCAGCCTGTTATCAAACTAAAGCGCCGCAGTTTTGAAACTGCGTTTTTATGTGGATTTTTTGACCCGCACGGAAAGAATGAAGCAAAGAAAACGTATTTGTGTGCGGAAATATTGTGTTAATAAATACAAAAAAGTTCGGGTCAGCCTCGAGCTATTTTATATATTTCAAACAAAGATTGCAAAAAAACAGGAAAAAACAGATAATTGAATTGACAAACCCCGTAAAATAGGCTATAATATCCACAGAATAATTTATTTGGAGGTTATTAACCATGACTAAGTCAGAACTCGTAGCAGCAATCGCTGAAAAAGGCGGATACACCAAGAAGGACGCAGAGAAGGCTCTTTCTGCAGTAGTAGACTCTATCACAGAGGCTCTCGTTAAGAAGGAGAAGGTTTCCCTCGTAGGCTTCGGTACCTTTGAGGTAAGACACAGAGCTGAGAAGGAAGCTATCAATCCTGCAACCAAGAAGCCCATCCATGTAGAGGCTAAGGACGTTCCTGCTTTCAAGGCAGGCAAGGCTCTGAAGGACGCTGTAAACAAGTAAGTTCTTTTTGGAAAGTATTTGAAAGGAGAATTCATCATGGCAGAGAAGAAGGCAGCTGTCAAGGAGACAGCAGAGAAGGTAGCCGAGACCGTTAAGACCGAGGCTGCAGCAGTTAAGGAAACTGCTAAGAAGGCTGCTAAGAGCGGCACTAAGGCTGTTAAGAAGACTGCTAAGGCAGGCACTGCAGCAGCTAAGAAGACCGTTAAGAAGGTAGCTGAGAAGGCCGAGGCAGCAAAGAAGGAAGTTGTTTTCGTTGAGTTCGGCGAGAAGCAGATCGACGTTGACACCATCATTGCTAACGCAAAGGCTGACTTCAAGGCCAACAACAAGGGCGTTGTAAGAAACATCAAGGTTTATGTTAAGCCTGAGGACAACGCTGCTTACTATGTCGTAAACGGCAAGGTTGACGGCAAGGTTGAGCTCTGATCTGTTTTTGATCTCTAACAGCACCATCGTTTTATACGGTGGTGCTTTTTTCTTTTTGATTTACCCACCAAGGCCTCACTTCTGCGCTTGACATAGGTCTCAGCGCCGCCCTCTAAGGGCGGTGGAAGGCTTTATGAATGAGGCGGTGGT
>CAMNBY010000317.1 GCA_946533615.1 uncultured Clostridia bacterium | reverse complement strand
CTTGTGCCTTTTCGAATCTGTACGGATCAGGAAAAGGACAGCTTTGACAGTGCAGTGATGATTCATCTGCCGAGAAGTTATTTCGGCAGTTCCGACTGCTGCAATTTTGAAAAGGCCTCTTGATTATTGCAGAGATATGTGGTATAATATATGAAATTGATATCATATATTAAAGGAGTGAGTTTCATGAATATTTCCGAATTTGCCAAAGAGGCGGGAGTATCGGTTTCGGCGGTCAGCCGCTATTTCAATAACGGCTATCTTGCCGAGGATAAAAAAGAGAAGATCGAAGCAGCTCTGAAAAGAACAGGCTATATGCCAAGCTATTCCGCGAGGGCTGTTCGCTCCAAAGTCACAAAGCTGATAGGTGTGATCTTGCCAAAGCTGTCCAGCGAAAGCATTTCCCGTGTGACCGAGGGCATCAGCGAGGTGTTGGGAGAAGAGGGCTTTGAACTGCTGCTTGTCAATACCGCCAACGACTATAACCGTGAGATCAGCTCGCTGGAGCTGTTTCGTCAGAACCGCGTTGATGGCGTGATACTGCTTGCAAGCGTGTTCACCGACCTTCACCGCTCGCTGCTCGCAAAGATGAGAGTGTCTGTGGTAATCATCGGTCAGCAGCTGAAAGGATACAACTGCGTCTGCCATAACGACGAGGGCGCAGCTTACAGCATGACCAAACTAATGCTTAACAAAGGTGCGAAGCAACCTGCCTTTATCGGTGCAAACCCCGATGACAAAGCCGCAGGCCTCGATCGCAGACTCGGCTTTGAAAGAGCTGTTAAGGAGGCGGGGCTGACCGTCGATCCGAAGTATTGCGAGATTGCAAAGTTCAGCATGAGTTCGGGATACGAAAAAGCCAGACGCCTTTTCTCAAACCGTCTGAAGCCCGACTGTTTATTCTGCGCTACCGATAATATTGCCGCAGGCGCTATGCAGTATCTCCGTGAAAACAACATCCGCGTGCCCGATGATGTTATGGTCGGCGGGGTAGGAGATTCGCGCTTCGACAAAGTGCTGTATGTTCCCCTCTCGACAGTTCATCTGCATTACAAGACCGCGGGAATAGAAGGAGCGAAAATGCTGCTCTCCGAAATGAAGGACGGATCCGAGGTCCACCGAATACTTCAGCTTGAATATGAAATAATAGAAAGAGAGTCTACCGACAAACATTGCTGATTTATCGTTTTGCACAAACCAAGCATCTGAAATTGTGTGAAACTAACCAAAAGCTCTTTCATAATTCTGATTAAATGTCAATAGACATTCCGCATTATATATGATATAATTTAATCACGATATGAAATCAATATCATAATAATTTCAGATATTGTTTCAGAGACCTCGTCTTATTTACGAAAGGGTGATCTACATGGATTACAGTAAGTGTGCATCCGAGATCCTCAGCGCCATAGGCGGTAAGGATAACCTCGCAAGCGCAGCCCACTGCGCCACACGTCTCAGGCTGGTCATAGCCGACAACGAAAAGGTAAAGAAATCCGTGCTCGAAAACATCGACGGCGTCAAAGGTGTGTTTGAAGCTCAGGGTCAGCTTCAGATCATTATCGGCACCGGTACGGTGAACAAGGTCTACGCCGAGTTTATTATAATGGCAGGCGTCGAGGCCGCTTCAAAAGACGATGTCAAAAAGGCCGCCGCCGCCAAGGCCCCCTGGTACAAGCGGGCTGTCAAGACCTTGGGCGATATCTTTGTTCCGATCATTCCCGCTATTGTTGCCACGGGTCTTCTCTGCGGACTGCTGGGCGGTCTGTCCAGAGCCTTCCCCGAAATGGCGGATTCTCAGTTCTATAAGCTGCTGGATATTTTCTCCAACGCAGCTTTGACCTTCCTGCCGATTCTTATTGCGGTAAGCGCCGCAAAGATCTTCGGTGCCAATATCTATCTCGGCGCCGTTATCGGTATGATAATGATCCACCCGAACCTGATAAATGCCTGGTCCGTGGGCGACGGCAGTGACCTTCCGATCCTTTGGTCATGGGGCTTCTGGGATATCCACGCCACAGGCTATCAGGGACACGTTATCCCCGTAGTCGTCGCGGTGCTTCTGCTTTCGATCATCGAAAAATGGCTCCACAAAAAGGTCCCCGAAATGCTGGATCTCTTTGTTACCCCGCTGGTATCCGTATTCATTACGGGCTTCCTGACGATGACCGTCATCGGCCCCGTGTTCTCGCAGATCGAATCCTGGGTGCTCTCGGGCGCACAGTGGCTCATCTCGATACCCTTCGGCATCGGTTCGTTCCTTATGGGCGCCGCCTACGCTCCTACGGTAGTTGCGGGTGTTCATCATATGTATAATGCCATCGAGCTTTCAATGATCGCCGATAACGGCAAGAACATCTGGATGCCTATTGCTACGGCTGCCAACGTTGCACAGGGTGCCGCTGCTCTCGCGGTCGCCATCAAGACCAAGAACAAGAAAACCAAGTCAATGGCTCTGCCCGCATCGCTCTCAGCATTTATGGGCATCACAGAGCCTGCAATATTCGGTGTGAACGTGCGTTTTGTCAAGCCGCTCATCGCCGGTATGGTCGGCGGTGCGTGCGGTGCGGCTGTGGCTTCGATAATGAATGTTTATGCCACTGCCAACGGAGTAACGGGTATATTCGGCTTCCTTATCACCACCGACAGTATAGCCGGTTATCTGCTTACTTTCCTGGTTGCATCGGCTGTTGCATTCGTA
Organism: uncultured Clostridia bacterium; assembly: GCA_946533615.1. Classification (GTDB taxonomy): domain Bacteria; phylum Bacillota; class Clostridia; order Oscillospirales; family Ruminococcaceae; genus FB2012. The sequence goes on along the minus strand of CAMNBY010000317.1, from coordinate 4,995 downwards.
CTTTCATGGATGCTTTACAAGGATCCCGTGGAGGAAGCGATCGCAGCATCCGATCCCGAGCCCGAACCTGCTCCTGCCATTGAAGTCAAGTCCTCCGTAAGCTATGATGACAGCTGCGTATATTCGCCTCTCAAGGGTAAGGCTGTTCTTATGGCAGACGTTCCCGACGAGACCTTCGCTTCCGACGTCCTCGGAATGGGCGCCGCGGTGGATCCCGCCGAGGGCAAGGTGGTCGCTCCCGCCGACGGCGAGGTAAGCACTCTCTTCGATACCCACCACGCAATAGGTCTGACCCTCGACAACGGTATGGAAATGCTGATACACATAGGCATCAACACCGTGGAGCTTAACGGTGAGGGCTACACCGCCCACGTTGAGGAGGGCGACAGATTCACCCGCGGGCAGACTCTCATTACCTTTGATATTCCGCTTATCAAGAGCAAGGGCTATCCCGTGATAACTCCCGTGATAATCACCAACGCCGATGAATACAGCGACATCCACAAGGCCGAGTGCAGCGAGGTGGAGTACCTTGACAAGCTGATCGAAACGGCCAAGTAAAAAAGGACGGTGAGCCGGACTATGAAAAACGATTACAGGCAGATGCTTCATCTTGAGCCGAAGACAGGCTGGCTCAACGATCCCAACGGGCTGTGCTTTTTCAAGGGAGAGTACCATGTTTATTTCCAGTATGCTCCCGACAGCGCCGAGGGTAAAGGGCTGAAGTGCTGGGGTCACTGGAAAAGCCCCGATCTCCTGCACTGGCGCTTTACAGGGACGGTGCTTTTCCCCGATATTCCCGAGGATCGCAGTGGTGTATATTCGGGCTGCGGCTTCGTCAAGGACGATATGCTTTATCTTTTCTATACAGGCAACGTAAAAGAAGAGGGCGATCACGATTATATCACCTCGGGACGGGGAGCTAATGTCATCCTCGTGACCACCGAGGACGGGCATAATATGAGTGCCAAAAAAGTCCTGCTGAGAAACTCCGATTACCCCGATTACTGCTCCTGCCATGTGCGGGATCCGAAAGTCTGGGAGGAAGACGGGAAGTATCATATGGTGCTTGGCGCAAGAACTCTCGACGACAAAGGCTGCGTGCTTTACTATATCTCGGAGGATCTTGTGAACTGGAGCTTTGATAAGGAGATACGCACCCCCGATTCGGGCTATATGTGGGAATGTCCCGACGAGTTCACCCTCGGAGGAGAGCGCTTTCTGAGCATTTCTCCCCAGGGGCTCCCCCACGAAAAATATTTCTCGCAGAATGTATACAGCTCGGGATATCTGAAAACGGACACGGGCGTCTACAACGAATGGGATCGGGGATTTGATTTCTATGCTCCCCAGACCTTCGATGCCCCCGACGGCAGAAGGATTCTCATCGGCTGGGAGGGAATAGGCGATATACCTTACACAAACCCCACCGTGTCTCTCGGCTGGCAGCATTGTCTGACCCTCCCGCGGGAGCTGTCTCTCTCCGAAAACGGCGAAATGCTCCAGCAGCCGATCAGAGAGCTTGAAAAGCTGAGAAGATCGTCACAGCCCGTAAACAGCGGAGAAAGCCTTACGGCTCAGCTGCCCTTTGAGATCTGCGGGGACTGTGGTAAAGAATTCTCACTTACCTTTGAAGGCATACTGAAGTTCGAATACAGCGGCGGCGAGGCAGCGCTGGCATTTCTTTCAAAGTCTGCGGGCGGAGGCCGCATTGCAAGATTCGCAAAGCTTGATAACTGCCGTGATTTCCGAATCATCGCAGATAAGGCTTCGGCGGAGGTGTATCTTAACGGCGGCGAAAAGGTGTTTTCTTCCAGAATGTATCCCGCCGATACAGAGATCACAGTCACAGCTGACGGAATAAGCGGGACCCTTTATCAGCTTGACGGAATTGAGGTGATACCCGATGAGTAATACACTTGCCGCTGTCGGCGAAGCCCTGATAGACTTCATCCCCGACAAAAGCGGCTGTGAATTTGACGAGGTGACAGCTTTCTCCCCGAAAGTTGGCGGAGCCCCTGCAAACGTCTGTGCCGCATTCTCTCGGCTCGGCGGGAGCTCCCGTATGCTCACTCAGCTGGGTGACGACCCCTTCGGTCATAAGATAATCGGAGAGCTGAAAAAAGCTGGCGTCGATACTTCCTGCATCTCCCTCACCGACAAGGCAAATACCGCACTGGCTTTTGTCTCCCTCGGAGAGAACGGCGACCGTACCTTCTCTTTTTACCGCAAGCCCAGCGCCGATATGCTTTACAGCGCCGACAGCGTTAAAGAGGAATACTTCGACGGCGTCTTTGCCCTGCATTTCTGCAGCGTTTCCATCGGGGACTTTCCGATGAAGGAGGCTCACAAGCGGGCTATCGAGATCATGCATCGCAGGGGCGGCATCGTCAGCTTTGACCCCAATCTCAGATTCAATCTCTGGAACAGCAGGGAAGCTCTCCGCGCGGCAGTGAGGGAATTCATCCCACTCAGCGATATCGTCAAGCTCTCGGAGGACGAACTGGAGTTCGTCACAGGCGCGTCGGACCCCGAACAGAGCGCGGCGCGGCTCTTCGAGCATGGCGTGAACTTGGTACTGATAACCATGGGAAGCAAGGGGGCATACGCCTTCACAAAGACCGCACAGGGTTTCTCCCCCGCAAAGCCCGTAAAGGCAGTTGACACAACGGGTGCAGGTGACGGCTTCACAGGGGCATTTCTGTGGAAGCTCGGTCAGAAAGGTACGGGAAAGGCAGAGCTTGAAGAGATACCAATGGCGTATCTCTGCGAATGCCTTGACTTTGCAAATCAGTTCTGCGCCCTGAGCGTTCAGAAAAAAGGTGCCATAGCATCTTATCCGACTTTGGATGAGATGCAGAAAATATAATTCTATCTACGAAAGGAACGAAGTATCATGAAAGAATTTTCCTACACCATCAAGGATGAGATCGGCATCCACGCAAGACCCGCAGGCAACCTTGTTAAGCTCATCAAGGGCTTTTCCAGCAAGGTGACCATCGAGAAGGAGGGCAAGCCGCCTATCAATGCCACAGCTCTGATGAAGCTCATGGGCCTCGGCGTAAAATGCGGCGACACCGTTAAGTTCACTGTCGAGGGTGACGACGAGGAAGCTGCCGTAAAGGGCATCGAAGAGTTCATGAACGCAAATCTCTGATAATCAGCATACTGAAAGGACAGGTGACGGACTATGGTCGTGTTTAACGGAAAAGGAGTATACGGAGCCGTTGCGATAGGCAAGGCTCACGTTTTCAAAAGACAGGCGGCTGAGGTTCGCCGCGTGTCCGTAAGCGATACCGCCGCCGAGCTGGAGCGTTTTGAAAACGCCAAGGCACTGGCCGCGGAACAGCTGACGGCGATCTATGAAAAAGCGCTTAAAGAGGTCGGCGAGACCAATGCAGAGATCTTTGAGATCCATATTATGATGCTGGACGACGAGGACTACAACGAATCCGTTCAGAGCATCATAGAGACTCAGAGCGTCAACGCCGAATATGCCGTGGCAGTGACCTCCGACAATTTCGCCGAGATGTTCGCAAGCATGGACGATGCCTATATGCAGGCCCGTTCCGCCGATGTAAAGGATATTTCCAACCGACTTATCGCCTGTCTGACCGACAGAGGCGGAAGCAGCGGAGCTTCGGATGAAAAAATGATCGTCTGCGCCGACGACCTTGCTCCCAGCGAAACGGTTTCGCTTGATAAGGATAAGGTGCTTGCTTTTGTTACGGCTTTCGGCTCCTCAAATTCCCATACCGCCATCCTTGCCAGAAATATGAACATCGCGGCGGTAATAGGCGTGGGAGAAGATTTCCTCAAGGCCGCAGAGGACGGCTGCCTTGTGGCGGTTGACGGTCATACGGGAGAGGTGTTTGTCGATCCCGACGAAGAGACCGTTAAACGCCTTGAAGAAAAACAGGCCGCCGACATCAAAAAGAAACAGCTTCTCCAGGATCTTAAAGGCAAGGAAAATGTCACCCTTGACGGCAAAAAGGTCAACATTTATGCCAACATCGGCGGCGTAGGCGGGATAGGTGCGGTGCTTGCCAACGATGCAGGCGGCATCGGGCTTTTCAGAAGCGAATTTCTCTATCTCGAAAGCGAGGATTACCCCACCGAGGAACAGCAGTTCCAGGCTTATAAAAAAGTGCTGGAAAGCATGGCGGGGAAGAAGGTCATAATCCGCACCCTCGATATTGGCGCCGACAAGCAGATAGATTACTTCAAGCTGGACAAGGAGGACAATCCCGCACTCGGCTTTCGGGCAATACGCATCTGCCTAACGCGACCCGAGATATTCCGCACACAGCTCAGAGCGCTGTACCGCGCTTCCGCTTTTGGTGATCTCGGAATAATGTTCCCGATGATAACCTCGGTTTCCGAGGTGGAAAAATGTCTTGCACTGTGTCGGGAGATCAGGGAAGAGCTTTCTGCCGACGGTATCCGTTTCAACGAAAAGACGGAGCTCGGAATTATGATCGAGACCCCCGCGGCGGCAGTTATCAGTGACAGGCTGGCACCTCTCGTTGACTTTTTCAGCGTCGGTACCAACGACCTTACTCAGTATACCCTCGCCTGCGACCGTCAGAACGCTAAGCTCGAAGCCTTTGTTGATACGCATCATGAGGCAGTGCTCAGGCTGATAGAGATGTCTGCAAAGAACGCTCACGCCAATAATGCTTGGATAGGTATATGCGGCGAGCTGGCCGCCGACCTTTCCCTCACCGAGACTTTCCTGCGCATGGGTATTGACGAGCTTTCGGTATCCGCACCGTTTGTTCTGCCGCTGCGCGAAAAAGTCAGAAGCATCTCGCTGAAATAATCATCTGCCGTATATCCTCCAGCCGCGAGGCGGGGAGGATATACGGCTTTTGTTTTTTTCTTGACTTGAAACGGTTATTATGGTATAATATTTTCATATGAGAGACCGTTCTTCCCGATATACATTCGGGCAAATAAAAAGCTCAGATTTCTTTGTTTCACAGTTCGCAATGA
>CAMNBY010000316.1 GCA_946533615.1 uncultured Clostridia bacterium | reverse complement strand
TACGAAAGTAAGCCTGCGTCGTTTTTAGTCACTCTGACGAAAAATCTGACTGCGTTTCTGACGCACAATAGTCGTGCGGTGTTGCCTTAAGTATTATTGTTCCCCCAACTAAATCTTGCCTGCGTCTTTTCAGGCAACGTTTAATCGGTGGAGCAATAGTATTATACATCATTCGCCGCGATAATTCAATAGCCGAGGCCCGTCTTTGCCGCCTAATTGTCTATTTTATCCACAAATCAGCTAAGGTTTTAAAAGATTTCTTATCCTTCGCTATTGAAAAAAGCCGCCGCCTGCGGTATAATAATAAGTGGAGCAACGTGTCTTACCGCTTTAAAGCGGTGCATTTTCATGGAGGAAAAATATGTGCGGTATCGTAGGCTTTACAAATAACATTCAGAACGCTGATGAAGTCATCGGCGCAATGATGGACAGGATAGTTCACCGCGGCCCCGACTCGGACGGCCGATATGTGGACGAGAACGTGGCAATGGGCTTCAGGCGCCTGTCTATCATCGACCTCAGCGACAGGGGCAGCCAGCCGCTGTTCAACGAGGATCGTTCGGTGGCCATCACCTTTAACGGCGAGATCTACAATTACCGCCAGCTCCGCGAGGAGCTTGTAAAAGCAGGCCACACCTTCTCGACCGAGACCGACACCGAGGTGCTTGTCCACGGCTATGAGGAGTGGGGCAGGGATATGCTCAGCCGCCTGCGCGGAATGTTCGGCTTTGTGATCTATGACAAGAAAAAGAACGAGCTCTTCGGCGCCCGCGACTTCTTTGGCATCAAGCCGCTCTATTACGCAAAGATGGGCAGCACCCTGATGTGGGGCAGCGAGATCAAGAGCTTCCTCGAGCACCCCGAGTTCAAAAAAGAGCTGAACGAGCAGGCGCTCGAAAACTACCTTTCCTTCCAGTATTCCGTCACGGAGGAGACGTTTTTCAAGAACGTTTTCCGCCTTCCGCCTGCACATTGCTTTACCTATAAGGACGGCAGGCTGACCGTCGAGCGCTACTGGGAGATCAAGTTCACCCCCGACGAAGGCCCCGACCTTGAGACCTGGGTCGAGCGCATCGGAGAGGTGTTCAAGGATTCCGTCGAGGCTCACAAGATCGCCGATGTAGAGGTCGGCTCATTCCTCTCCAGCGGCGTGGATTCAAGCTTTGTTGCTGCTCAGGCAGACGTTGACAAGACCTTTACCGTCGGCTTCGGCGAGGACGAGAAATACAACGAGATCGGCTACGCCAAGGAGTTCTCGAAATATATCGGCAAGGACAATTTCTCCGAGGTCATTCGCCCCGAGGAGTTCTGGGGCAACTTCGCGGATATCCAGTACCACATGGACGAACCGCTCGCAGATGCTGCTGCGGTGGCGCTGTTCTTCGTCTGCCGCCTTGCCGCAAAGCAGGTCAAGGTCGTGCTCAGCGGCGAAGGCGCCGACGAGATCTTCGGCGGCTATAATATCTATCACAACCCCGCAGATATGGCGGCCTATAACAAGATACCCCGACCCATCAGGCGCGGTGTGGGCGCGATAGCCCAGAAGCTTCCGAAGAAGCACGGAGTGAACTTCCTTATCCGCGGCTCTCAGGATCTTCAGGAGCGCTTCATCGGCAACGCTTATATCTTCACCGAGAAGGAGCGCAAGCAGGTGCTTTCGATCAAGATCTCGGCGCCTGCGCCCTCGGCGATAACAAAGCCCTACTATGACCGCTGCGCCGACTGTGACGAGGTCACACAGATGCAGTATCTCGACCTGCACCTCTGGATGACGGGCGATATACTTCTCAAAGCTGACAAGATGAGCATGGCACATTCTCTCGAGCTCCGCGTGCCGTTCCTCGATAAAAAAGTAATGGCTCTTGCGGAGCAGATACCCACAAAATTCCGCGTCACCAAGGAGAACACCAAGTACGCGATGAGGCTTGCTGCCTTAAAGGCCTGCCCGCCTCAGACAGCCAACAAGAAAAAGCTCGGCTTTCCCGTGCCTATCCGCGTTTGGCTGAAGGAGGACAAATACTACGACTATGTGAAGTCATACTTCACCTCCGAGGACGCAGCAAGGTTCTTCAACACCGACGAGCTCGTGCGCCTGCTTGACGTTCACCGCTCGGGCGAGTACGACTACTCCAGAAAGATCTGGACGGTCTTTACCTTCCTTGTGTGGTACGAGGTCTATTTCCGTTCGCCCAAGGGCGAGCGCTCCGCTCGGTAAAAACCGGGAAGCAAATAATGATGATATGGCAGTCCGACCGCAGCGGCAGAGCAAGAGCTTTGTATGCTGCGGCTGAACTGCCTTTTGTTTCTTGTAAACTTTTTATTAAATTCCTTTCCCGCCTCTTGCAACAGAGCTGCAAGAGTGCTATAATACGAGTTAGCAGAAACTAACCGAAAATCGCGGCTATTATCGTTGCAAAGAGCTAAAATACTCACATTCCAAAGCTTCAATTTTCATACAAATTACGCGCCTTGCAGAGGTTATTTTATATCAATTCACAAAAATCAGCTTTGCGGTGCTTTTTTTGCTTGACAACCGCCGCAGTTAGTGCTAAAATATGCAATGGACAAGGTTAGCTGTTGCTGACCTCTCTTTTAAGAGTGAGGGTCAGCGGTAACTAACCATATATTTGACAGCAAGGTTAGTCAAAACTAACCCTTTTTTAAGGCTTGGGGTTAGCAAAAACTAACCTATTTACGGCGTTTGCGGTTAGTTTCGGCTGACCGAACGGCCGCATAAAAATTGGCAATTTTCGCAAAAGGAGATCGTTTGTGTAATGTCAACGATGAACACTTCAAAAAGGCGCCTCACGGCTGCCGCAGCTCTTGTGTTTGCGGTGCTTATCGCACTGCTCACGCCGCTGCAGGCCTATGCCGAAGGCACCGATTATTATCAGACCGCCGATGACTATGTTGCGGCGGGTGGCGAGATCGACACCTACGAGAAGGTGGCGGACGCCATGGATCTGGTCTTTGCGGCTGCCGCACAGCTTTACCGCGACGGCGACGCAACGGGAGCCTTCAAGGCCGTCAATCAGGCCTACTACGGCTACTACGAGACCACGGGCTTCGAGCGCAACGTTATGGCTTACATCTCGGGCTCAAGAGTCAGCCAGGTCGAGCTGCAATTCTCGGACGTAAAGAAGGCCGCCAAAAAAGAGAAGCCCGTCGAGGAATTCGAGGACGTCCTTACCGACCTGATGATGTTCGTAAGAGTTGACGGCCGCAAGCTCACAGGCTCCGTTGACATGGACGCTTCCGACACGGACGATGACAAGGCCGAGGCCGAAACAAGGCTGGCGGCTATCCTCGCAGGAGAGGATCCCGATGAAGCCGCAGGCACTGACACCGAGGACACGACCTCCAAGTCGGGCTCGGGCAGCAGCGGTCCCGTAGTCTCCGTCAAGGGAGGCAGCAGCGGAGGCAAGGCTACGTTCCTCGCCTGCTTCGCCATTATCCTCCGCGAGGGTCTTGAAGCCATTCTCGTTGTGGGCGCGATAATCGCCTACCTTGTCAAGAACGGCAACAGGAACAAGCTCAAGTACGTTTACCTCGGGTGTGTGCTGGCTATAGCCGCAAGCTTTTTGTGCGCGTGGCTGCTCAGCCTGTTCAAGCTGGCGAACAGCGCCGATCAGGAGATCATCGAGGGCGTGACCGCTCTCATCGCGGTGCTGGTGCTCTTCTATGTTTCCAACTGGATGATCTCGAAGGCCGAGGCCGACGTCTGGAACAAGTACATCGGCGATCAGGTCAAGACCTCGGCAGAAACGGGAAGTGTAATGACACTTGGCTTCACAGCCTTCCTTGCAGTGTTCCGCGAGGGCGCAGAGGTCATACTCTTCTACCAACCGCTGCTTTCCGAGGCTGACAACACCAAGTACGTCTGGGGCGGCTTCGGTGTCGGCTGCGTTGTGCTGGTGTTCATCTTCCTGGCGATAAGGTTCCTCTCAGTGCAGCTGCCGATCAGACCCTTCTTCCTTGCCACAAGCGTGCTGATGTTCGTAATGAGCATCTCCTTCCTCGGCTCGGGCATCAAGGAGCTGATCGAGGGCGACGTCATCGGCTACACCTCGCCCGAGTGGCTCCAGAACCTGATACCGATAAACGAGGTAACAAACGTTCTCGGACTCTTCCCCTGCTACGAGACGCTCGTCCCGCAGCTGATCCTTATCTTCGTTACCGTGTCTATCTTCGTTATGCAGAAGTGGAAGCGCAATAACAAGACCGAGGCAGGTATCCTTGCGATACTCTTCGGAGGGCTGGGAGTTCACAAGTTCTATATCGGCAAGTACGGCAAGGGCCTGCTCTATGTGGCCTTCTGCTGGAGCGGTATCCCCGAGATCGTCGGCGTGATGCAGGGCGTCCACTACCTCACCGAAACTCAGGAGGAGTTCGAGGAGGAGCTCAAGCCCAAGCCCAAAAAGCCGAAGGAAAAGAAACAGAAGCAGAAGCCTGCAAAGGCAAAAGCGTAAACACGTTATATGCAGCCTTGCGGCTGAGTATATAAACTTTGTTAAATCTATAGAGGAGGAAAAATCATGACAAAGAAAAAGTTGACAGGTATCGCACTGGCAGCTATGATGGCTATGAGCATGGCTGCCTGCGGCGACAGCGACAGTTCAACTGCTGCAACAACAACAACCACCAAGGGTGAGGACACAAAGGCTGAGGTAAATTCCGATGCTGCTGCTGCTCCCGGAGACGAGGCAGGCTTCACCGAGATCCCGATCGACTCAATCCAGGACGAGGAGGTCGGCGGCTTCCTTAACGTTTCCGCTGTATACTTCCAGGCTGTTCCTATGTCGGGCGGCAACGAGGATATCTCCAAGTTCGACATTCACCTCGAGGCTGACGTTTCCGCTCTCGAGAACAAGGTCGGCATTCCTAAGGGCGACTGGGTACCCTACATGACCGTTGACTACAAGATCGACGACGCAGAGGGCAACGAGGTAACTTCGGGCAACTTCATGACCATGAGCGCTTCCGACGGCCCTCACTACGGCGCTAACGTAGCTCTGAAGGACGCAGGCACATACAAGCTCACACTTACCTTCCACAGCCCCGAGGATAACGGCTACCTCGTTCACACCGATGACGAGACCGGCCCGGGAGGCACCTTCGACGAGATCTTCGGCAACGGCGCTCTCACCGTTTCCGGCGAGTGGGATTACGTTCCGATCGGCGAGTAATTCAAGCCAAGCCATTAACTGTGACAAAATAATACGGAATGCGCTGTGCTCGTTTTGTGCGGCGCATTTTGTCCGTTTATATGATCTATCCTCTTCTGACTATATATAGATGTTCCTCGCAGCAGAGGCGCAATATGTTGATTGCAAACAAAAGAACGGAACACAAAAACATCATTTCGGAGGTACGATAACGTGCTGAAATATTTTACTGATTCGGCGGAGCTGCTGATGGCCGCAGCCATCATTGCAGGCTTTACGCTCTCATATTCCGCCGCAGCCTACGGCAAAAAGGGCAAGCTCATCGCTGCCCTCGCTCTGCTGGCAGGCGTGACCGAGGCGGTGTGGTTCGCCCATACCCGCAACAGTACGAACCAAATATCTATAATCGTGGCGGCAAAATACAACATCGCCACGATCAGGGCGTTCTGCTGGGCGGAAGTCGCCTTCCTCGGTCTCGGCCTTGTGCTGCTGCTCCCGTGGGGCAGGAGGCTCCGCGAAAAGACCGTCGAGGCCGACGGCATAAAGGAAACGGTTCAGGTCAGAACGCCTCTCGGCTGGCTGCGTTTCGGGCTTGAGATCGCGGCGGCACTGGCCCTCGCAATGGTCACGACCTCGCTGATCTTCTATATGCTCCCCAACGTCCTGAACTATCCCTACGACATCTACATGGTCGAAAAGACCGTGGTCTCCACGGAGTTCATATTAAAGCTGCTCGGTGTCATTTTCGCGGTGATATTCGCGGTGCTGCTGTCGCTGGCGGTCAACCGCGCGGGAGCAAGGCTGCCGAGATGGGCGCAGTTCGTCCTGACGGGCGCCGCCCTCACGATCTACGGCTACAGGCTAATGATGACGGCTGTCCGCCACATGGTCTCCCAGAGAATGATAAAGGCCGACCACGACCTCTTCGTCAAGATCACAAACGTCTACAACAACTCCCGCTGGTACACCTATGCCTGCATCGTTATCGCGGCACTGGTGTTTGTGGGGCTCTGGGTCATGAGCTTTATCCAGAAGGACCCCTACACCAACCCCGCCGAAAAGCGCAAGGTGCGCTTCAAGTGGAAGGTCGTGCGCCGCTGGGCGAATTTTGTCTTTTGCTGTCTTGTTATGTGCGTGCTGACTCTCACAGTGCTCTATAACATAGCCAACAAGGTCGTCGAGCTCTCGCCTGTCGAAGAGGTCAATGAGCAGAACGGCAATATCTGCATCCCCTTCAGCGACGTTGACGACGGCCATCTGCACCGCTTCGGCTGGACGTCGCCCTCGGGCAGGGAGATACGCTTCATCGTCATCAAGAAGCCCAACTCCTCCGCCTACGGAATCGGCCTCGACGCCTGCGACATCTGCGGCGAGACAGGCTACTACGAGCGTGACGGACAGGTGGTCTGCAAGCTCTGTGACGTTGTAATGAACATAAACTCGATAGGCTTCAAGGGCGGCTGCAATCCGATAGTCATTCCCTGGAGCATCTCGGACGGACAGATCGTCGTTCCCACCGACGGCCTGCTGGAGCACGAGAAAGAATTCAAGGCTAAGTAAGGAGGCGGGAATATGTTCTTTCGTATGATCCGCGGAACGCTGTTCCGCCAGTGGAAGAAGATGCTGATGATCGCTTTCACTATCGCTCTCGGAGCGTCCCTTGCCTCTGCAATGCTCAGCGTTATGTTCGACGTGGGAGACAAGGTAAATCAAGAGCTCAAGGCCTACGGCGCAAACATCAAGGTCGTGCCGAAGGAGTCCTCGGTCATCAGCGATCTTTATGAGGTCGAGGGCGGATCTACAGGCGCCTACCTGCGCGAGGACGAGCTCGGGAAAATAAAAACGATCTTCTGGGCGCCGAATATCGTTGACTATGCGCCCTTCCTGACGGTCAGCGCAGACCTTGACGACGGCAGCAGCGTTGACGTGGTGGGGACGTGGTTCAATCACCACATCGTTGTTCCCTCGGGCGAGGAGCTTGACGCAGGCGTTGTAAGCCTGAGAAGCTGGTGGGAGCTCACCGACGGCAGCTGGCTCGACGAGCAGTCCTCGGGCGACCCCGACCGTGCAATGGTCGGCGCAGACCTTGCAAAGGAGCAGGGGCTCTCGGCAGGCAGCAAGCTCCGCGTCAAGGGCAGCTCGGGAGAAAAGACCCTCACCGTTGTCGGCGTCTTTGACGCGGGCGGCGAGGAGGATATGGCGGTCTATGTCCCGCTTGACACAGCTCAGGCGCTTGCAGATCTTGACGGCTGCGTTGACAGCATCGAGGTCAGCGCCCTGACGACCCCCGAGAATGAGCTCTCCGAGCGTGCCGCCAAGGATCCGACCTCGCTTTCCATCAAGGATCAGGAGGCATGGGAGTGTACGGCCTACGCCTCGGCGATCTGCTATCAGATACAGGAGGACGCCATCTCCGACAGCGTGGCCTCGCCCGTTCGTCAGGTGGCTGATTCCGAGGGCGCCATACTTGAAAAGACCCAGCTTCTGATGATACTAATCACTATCCTGAGCCTCATCGGCGCAGCCCTCGGTATCTGCAACCTCGTGACCGCAAGCGTTATGGAACGCAGCCAGGAGATCGGTCTGATGAAGGCGATCGGCGCACACAACTCCGCGGTCTCGCTGCTGGTGCTGACAGAGATATTCATAACCGCCGTCATAGGCGGCATAGCAGGCTTCTTTGCGGGCTTCGGCTTCGCCCAGATAATAGGTCACTCGGTGTTCGATTCCGCCATTGATATGCGCCCGATGGTCATTCCGATAGTCGCGGTGCTCGTAGCGGTGGTAACTCTTATCGGCTGTATCCCTGCGATCAGGATGCTGCTGCGCCTGCGGCCTACTGAAGTTCTGCACGGAAGATAAATTCGGAGGCAAGACAAAATGAAGAAAAGAAAAATGTTTTTCAGGATGATAACTGCCTCTCTGATGAGGCGGCGCTCGCGTATGATCGTGGCTCTGCTTTCCATTGCCATAGGCGCTACCATCCTTTCGGGGCTCGTGTCTATCTACTACGATGTCCCCAAGCAGCTCGGTGCCGAGTTCAGAAACTACGGCGCCAACGTTATACTTACCGCGACGGACGGAAGCTTCGCCCGAGCTGATATGCAGAAGGCGCGGACAGCCGTCGAGGAGGACGACCTTGTCGGCATCACGCCCTTCCGCTACGAGAACGTCAGGATAAAGGGCCTGCCGATAGTCGCGGTCGGCACCGACCCTGAAAGCGCCAAAAAGACCAGCCCCTACTGGTCTGTGGACGGCGAGTGGTTCTCCTCAAGCGAGGAGGTCATGGTCGGCGCCAACGTCGCCGAAAAGTTCAAGATGCAGGTCGGCGACATGATCGAGATCGACTACAGCCCCGAGGAGAAGACCGACTCGGCTCCCGAAAGCGGCGTCATCAACGAGGATTTCATGTACGCCACGGTAACGGGCATTCTCGACACGGGCGGCTCCGAGGAGAATTACGTTTACATGAATCTCCCCGACCTTGCAAATCTCTGCGAGAGCGACGAGAAGATCGACATCGCCGAGCTGAGCATCTCAGCTACCTCGGACGAGCTGAAAAGCTATGTGGACAAGATCAATTCCACTGTCCCCGCAGTTCACGCAAGCATCGTCAAGAGGGTAACGGCCTCCGAGACCACGGTGCTCACCAAGCTTCAGGCGCTGGTGCTGCTGGTAACGATCGTCGTGCTGGCGCTGACGATGATCTGCGTCGCCACCACGATGACAGCCGTCGTTGCCGAGAGGCGTAAGGAGATCGGCCTGCGCAAGGCGATCGGCGCTTCTGACAAGAGCATAATCCAGGAGTTCATGGGCGAGAGTATGCTGCTGGGCTTCTTCGGCGGTCTGCTCGGCTCGATACTGGGCTTTGTGTTCGCCCAGCAGGTGAGCGTCAACGTGTTCTCAAGCTCGATCTCCTTCAGGCCGCTGCTGGTGCCGATAACGGTGATAGTTTCCATAGCCGTGACGGGCGTTTCGAGCCTTGTGCCCATCAGGAGCGCCACGGACGTTGACCCTGCGCTTGTGCTCAAGGGCGAATAAATGAGAGGAGAAAGATAAATGAGCCTATTGGAATTAAAGAACATATACAAGATCTACGGCGAGCTTCACGCCCTCGATGATGTCAGCCTGAAAGTTGAAAAGGGCGAGTGGGTCTCTATCATGGGACCCTCGGGCTCCGGCAAGAGCACGATGATGAACATTATCGGCTGCATGGATAAGCCGAGCAAGGGACAGGTGCTGATCGACGGCGTCGATGTCTCAAAGGAGAGCAAGAAGAACCTGACCAACATCAGGCGCGACAAGATCGGCCTGATCTTCCAGCAGTTCCACCTTGTCAATTACCTGACCGCAGTAGAGAACGTGATGCTGGCGCAGTATTATCACAGTATGCCCGACGAGAAGGAGGCAATGGAGGCGCTCGAACGTGTCGGCCTTGCGGACAGAGCCAAGCACCTGCCGAGACAGCTCTCGGGCGGTGAGCAGCAGCGTGTCTGCGTTGCAAGAGCTCTGATAAACTATCCCGAGATAATCCTTGCAGACGAGCCTACGGGCAACCTTGACGAGAAGAACGAGGAGATAGTCGTTGATCTCTTCCACAAGCTTCACGACGACGGTACTACCCTGATAGTCGTTACTCACGACCCCGAGGTGGCGGAGGTCGCCCAGCGGACCCTCGTTCTCCGTGACGGCAAGCTCTCCAAGGAGATAGTCAACGAGAACTTCACGGGCAAGATAAGATTTGACGACCAGAACCCGTTCTGAAAAAACGAGCTTTACGGAGGAATGAAAATGATGATGAAAAAACTGCTGTGCCTGATCGCTGCGGGAGCCCTGACCATGTCGCTGGCGGCCTGCGGAGACAAGAGCTATAAGGACGGCACCTACAAGGGCAGGAGCAGCGACTACACCACTGACGAGGAGGACGGCGCCAGCAACGGCTACGGCGAGGTGGAAATAACCATCAAGGACGGCAAGATCACCGAATGCACCTATATGACCTACGAGATCGACGGCACGCCAAAGGGCGACGACTACGGCAAGAAGGACGGCGAGGTCAAGAACGAGGGCTTCTACAACAAGGCTCAGAAGGCAAACGCCGCCCGCTCCAATTACGCAAAGCAGCTGGTCGCAAAGGGCAGCATCGACGACGTTGACGCCATCTCGGGCGCTACGATAAACTATAACGAGTTTGTCGAGGCCGTCAACGACGCTCTGCTCAAGGCCGAGGACAAGTAAGACCGTGGGCGCTCTCAGGATAGTCCGCCACGCAGCCGTGATAACGGTGCTGCTGGCTGTGACCCTCGGCATACCCGCCTCGCGCTCGGAGAAGCTCAAGACCCTCGTCACCGAAGGCCCCGACGCCATCGCGAGCGCCACCGTCGAGCTTGACCAGCCCTCGGGCGAATACTATGTTCTGATAAACCGCGACCGCCGCACCGACCCCGAAAGCCTCGGGTTCTGGAAGACCTTTTTCGAGGGCGGCAGCGTCGGGTTCATCTTCGAGGATATAGTTTGCAGCGTAGCGGCAGGAGACACGGCAGGCTTCGAGCTCGCGCAGAGCTTTCAGTCGCGCCTGCCGGAAAATCAGATGAAGATAAAGACCGAGGACAGCGTCCTGCTGTTTTCAAAGGCCGATCACGGAAAGTTCGATGTGCTTATAGTCTCTGCCGAGATCGCCGACGCCTACAACGCCTACTCCGCCTTTGACCAGAGCTCGGTGGAGGTCATAACCCTGAGAGGTGAAAGCTGATGAGAAAATTCAACGCCATTCTGACAGCCGCGATAATGGTGCTGTTTCTTGTCCACGCAGTTGCGGGAGGCTTTCAGCTTGCGGGCTGGCTGGCGGGAGGTTCTGTGATACCGCAGACAGCCGCTTGGGCAATGACGGTGCTCGTCGGTATCCATACGCTTCTCGGCATCAAGCTGACCGCCAACACCCTGAAAGCTATCAGAAGCTCGGGCGCTTCGTACTACAAGCAGAACAGGCTCTTCTGGCTCAGGCGGATAAGCGGCCTCGCGGTGATGCTTTTCCTGATCGTCCATGTGGTGATCTTTGAGGGAAAGGGAGAAGGCAGCAGCTACAGGCTCTCGCTTTTCGAGGGCGTGCAGCTTGCCTCTCAGATACTGCTCGTGGTGTCGCTGGCGCTGCATATACTCTCTAACCTCAAGCCCGCGATGCTCTCCTTCGGTATCAAGAGCTGCAAGGAGCTCGGGCTCGACCTGCTTGTGGTGCTGTCGGTGCTGCTGTTGCTGATGGGTGCGGCCTTTGTGGTCTACTACCTGCGGTGGAACGTTTTCTGAGGTGAGAGAATGGAAAGAGCGATAATAATCGGCGCTGGGCTGGCGGGGCTCTCGTCAGCCATACAGCTTGCAGAGGCGGGAAGACCCAGCCTGCTGATCTCGCGTCAGCAGTCCGAGAGGGCGCAGTCGGTGCTGGCGGAGGGCGGTATAAACGCAGCCCTTGACACGATGGGCGAGGGCGACTCTGCCTCTCAGCATTATGAAGACACTCTTCGCGGAGGCGCGTACCTTGCCGACCCGAACGCCGTGGCAGGGCTCGTCCGCCACGCTCCCGAGATAGTCCGCTCTCTGTCGGAGCTCGGGGTGCCTTTTAATCTGACAGCAGACGAGGATATAATGCTGCGCCCATTCGGCGGCCAGAAAAAGCGCCGCACAGCCTACGCGCAGAGCAGCACGGGAAAGATGATAATGACAGCCCTTATCGACCGCGCAAGAAGCTTCGAGGGCTCGGGACTGATTAAGAGGCTCCCCCATCACGAGCTGCTGCGCCTGCTGATAAGCGGCAGCCGCTGTGTCGGCGTTCGCGTTCGGGACGTTTTCTCGGGGCGCCTTGCCGACATTTCGGGCAGCGTGATAATGTGCTGCGGCGGCATGAACGGAGTTTTTCCCGGAATGACCACGGGCACCACCGCCAACACGGGCGATGCTGCGGCGGCACTGTTCTCACAGGGGGTAAGATTCGCAGGGCTGGAGATGCTCCAGTATCACCCCACGACGATCGGCATTCCCGGGAAGCGCTGCCTGATAACCGAAGCCGCCAGAGGCGAAGGCGGCAGGCTGTGGATAAAGAAAAAGAACGGACAGCGCTGGTACTTTATGGAGGAGAAATATCCCGAGCTCGGCAATCTCATGCCCCGCGATGTTGTCTCGCGGGAGATGTATTTTGTCCGCAGGCAGCAGGACACCGAGGGTGAGGTGCTGCTTGACATGACAGAGCTCGGCAAGGAGGTCTGGGGCTCCCGCCTCAGCGATATGCGCGAGGAGATCAAAAGCTTTACGGGGCTCGACCCCGCAGAAACGCCGATCGAGGTCCATGAGGGCATACACTACTTCATGGGCGGCATACATACCGACGAGAAGCACCGCACAAGCCTCTCGGGGCTATATGCCGCAGGTGAATGTGCCTGCCAGTATCACGGAGCCAACCGCCTCGGCGGCAACTCGATGCTTGGCGCAATTTACGGCGGAAGGGTGGCGGCGGCAGCACTGATGTCCGATCAGCCCGAAGTTGGCGAGGAACAGCCGATCCGCTTCTCGCTCCGAAATGACGAGGATCCGCTCTCGCAGGAGAGTCGGGGAGACTTTGAGCAGGCTCTCTGTCGGGTGCTGCTCGGCGGCCTCGGTATCGTCAGGAGCGGAGAGCTTATAAATGCTGCTCTTGAGGGTCTTGATGAGCTGGAAAAGCGCGGACTGTCGCCCCGTGAGAAAAACAAGCTGCGTCTCGGTCGGGCGATGCTGCTCTCTGCGCTGGAAAGGCGCGAGAGCCGCGGCGCTCATTTCCGCGAGGACTTCCCTGAGACCGATGATTCTCAGCACAGCACCGTCACAGCGCAGATCATCGGCGGCGAGATCACCCTTGGCCGCTTTGAAATCCCTGTAAGGAGGGCAGAGCCCGAACATGAAAGAAGCTGACAGAAAAAGCGTAAGGCTCGAGATACTGCGTGCGGCAGATGCCGAAAGCGAACAGTGGCTCCAGCATATCGACTATCCGGTGAGCGATGACGGCGAGAACGTAGCATCGGCTCTGAAAAGGATAAACTCGGGCTGCTTCACAGACACCGATGGCAGGAGCGTCGAGCCCGTGGGCTTCGAGTGCAGCTGCCTGCAAAAGAAATGCGGCGCCTGCGCAATGGTGATAAACGGAACACCCCGCCTTGCCTGCGACGCAAGGCTCTCCGAGTTCGTGAAGTCGGGCACCGTCAGGATTGAGCCGCTGAAAAAGTTTCCACTTGTCCGCGACCTGATAGTTGACAGAGGGGCGGTCTTTGAGCGGCTGAGCGAGCTGCGGATCTGGCTCGAAGGGCAGGGAAGAGCCGACAGCAGGATCAAGGACGATGTCTACGATGCCTCGCGGTGTTTACAGTGCGGCTGCTGCCTCGAGGTTTGTCCGAATTTCAGCACCGCGGTGTCCTTCGGCGGAATGAGCACCGCCATGGCGATGTCACGCATCATACCGATGGTGAGCGGCGAGCAGCGTAAGGAGCTGTACAGTACCTATCGCAAGGCTGTTTTCGAGGGCTGCGGAAAGTCGCTGGCCTGCCGCAGCATCTGTCCCGCAGGCATCGACATCGAGCGGCAGCTCGTAAGGTCAAACGCCGCAGCTGTCTGGAAGCGCCGCCTTCGTCCGGCAAAGAAGAAATGAGGCGCAGGGCTGTCAGGCGCCTGACGAGCAGGCTCCTGCTGGCGGTGATGTGCGGAGTGTTCTGTATCGTCGCATCGGCCGAGAGCGAGCCGCCGAGGGCTTATCCCGTCCGTCAGGATCTGAGCTTTTATTTCTCGAACTCCGACGAGGTGATACTCTCCCTGCGGCAGATGCTTGTCCGACGCGACCCGACGATCGAGATCTGCTTCAACTCGCACTCGGACAACATGGCTGACATCTACGATGTGTTCTCTGAGCTGATGCAGTACGCCGAGGCCGAGACCATCTCGCCCAGGGAGGGCGATTACCTGCGCTACCAGCTGGGCGGCTTCCGCCTTGAGTACAGCTACACCGAGCAGCAGGGCAGCTACCGCTACAGCGTCACCGTCATTCCCGATTACTACACGACCGCAAAGCAGGAGCAGAAGGTAGACGCCGCCGTCCGCGATGCTGTCGCGGGCTTCGGCTTTACGGACAGTACCGCCGAGATCGAACGTGTCGAGGCCGTGTACCGCTTTGTGCTCGAGAATGCAGACTATGATGAGATAAACAGCCGCCACAGCTACTACAAGCGCAAGAACACTGCCTACGGCGCCCTCATCAACGGCCACGCCACCTGTCAGGGCTATGCGGTGCTGACCTACAGGCTTATGCGCGAATGCGGTATAGACTGCCGCATTGTCACAGGCACCGCCAGAAAGCTGACGGGCGGCGAGGAATATCACGCCTGGAACAAGGTCAGGATCGGAGGCGAATGGCTCGAGCTGGACACCATGTGGTGCGACCGCCTCGGCACCGACGATTATTACCTCAGACCCTCGCTCCCCGGCCATTTCGCGGAATAGGAAAGGAAAGAAAAATATGAAAAAGAGAACTACCAAGACCCTTGTGTGCGATATTATCCTGTTTGCGCTCTGCGACTTCTACTGCGCAGGCAGCAAGCTGCTCTTCCACGGCTGCCGCAGCAGGATGATGAACGGCAGCTGGATGAACTGCCACTGGGCCGAACAGGCAGTCTTTGCCTTCGGCATTGTGCTGGCTGTGCTCGGACTTGCGCTGCTGGTGCTGAATGATCCGGGCATCAAGCGAGGAATCGCCCTTTCGATGATACCCGCAGCCGTCGTGCCCGCGTTTATCCCGAATGTGCTGATCGAGATCGGCTGCGGCAAGAATATGCGCTGCCAAGCTGTGATGCGGCCTGCTGTCATCGTGCTCGGCGCAGTCATCGCAGCGGCAGCAGCTGCCTATCTTATGATAAACAGGAAACGGACTGATAAGGAACAATGAAGCTTTCACGCTCGATCACACTCAACAACATAAAGGGCAGGCCCGTAAGAACTCTGGTGCTTGTACTGCTGACGGCGCTGCTCTCGGCGGCGGTCTTTTGCGGAACGGTGATAGTCACCTCGCTCCACAAGGGGCTCAGGTCGCTGGAGGCTCGCCTCGGAGCAGATGTTATGGTGGTGCCATACTCTGCCACCACTCAGCAGAGCTTCGAGGATCTTGTGCTGCAAGGCACCACGGGCTATTTCTACATGGACACAGCCACCGCACAGAAGGTGCTCGACCGTGAGGGGATAGGCGAAAGCTCGCAGCAGGTCTTTCTTGCCACAACAAGCTCGGGCTGCTGTTCTCTGCCTGTGCAGATCATCGGCTTTGACCCCGAGACCGACTTCACCATCTCGCCGTGGATAAAGAAAAGCTTCGGCGGCGAGCTGGGGTTCTGCGACGTGGTCGTCGGCAACGACCTTAACGCCTTTGTGGGCGACAAGCTGAAATTTTACGGCGTAGAGGTCAGGGTGGCTGCAAAGCTTGAAAAAACAGGCACAAGCTATGACACCGCTGTTTTCACAAACTTCGACACTGTCCGCGAGCTTATACGCTCGTCGATGGAGCTGGGGCTCAATAACTTCAAGGACATCGACCCCGACCGCTCGGTGTCCTGCCTGCTGATAAACGCCGCCGACGGCTACACCGCCGAGGAGATCGCCGACGACATCAATATCCACGTCAAAAAAGTCAAGGCGATACGCGCCCAGGATATGATCTCGGGAGTCTCGAAGAGCCTTTCCGGCGTGGCAGATACGGTCTCGGGGCTGATCGCAGCTGTGTGGGTGCTGGGGACAGTGATACTCCTGCTGGCCTTCACCATCAGCATAAACGAGCGCCGCCGCGAGTTTGCTGTCATGCGCGTCTCGGGGGCTTCGAGAATGAAGCTTGCCTCGGTCGTTATGTGCGAGGCCGTGATAGTCAGCGGCATAGGCAGCGTCATCGGCGCAGGGCTCGGAGCCCTCGTGCTGCTGCCGTTCAGCAGGGCGATAGAGAACATGATCGGGCTGCCCTTCCTGCTGCCCTCTGCGGGAGCGATCGCCCTGTATATCCTTGCAGCCGCAGCCGTGGCTGTACTTGCAGGAGCGATAGCGGCGGCGGCCTCGGCCTTCCGCGTCACAAGGCTTGATGCCGGACTTGTACTGAGAGGTGATAACTGATGGCACTTGAAGCACTTGACCTCAGAAAAGAATTTATCCGCGAGAGCCGAAGCTCGAACCGCTTTGCGGCGGTTGACGGCATCAGCCTGACCCTTGAAAAGGGCGAAGTCACCGTGATGATGGGACGCTCGGGCAGCGGCAAGACTACGCTTATGAATATGCTCTGCGGGCTGCTGGTGCCCTCCTCGGGCAGCGTGAAGCTGGACGGTGATGACATCTACGCCCTCTCGGACAGCCGCCTTTCAAGGCTCCGCGGCAGCAGGATGGGCGTTATCCCGCAGGGGCAGACCGCCCTCGGCAGCCTGAACGTTTTGCAGAACGTCTTGCTCCCCTGTACCCTGTGCCGTGAGGACGGCGACGAAGAACACGTCCGCGAGCTGCTTGGCCGCCTCGGGATAGGTGAGCTTGCCGAGGCCATGCCCGCCGAGCTTTCGGGCGGTGAGCTCAGGCGAATGTCCATCGCCAGAGCCCTGATGCGCAGCCCCGAATATATCTTCGCCGACGAGCCTACCGCCGACCTTGACGACGAAAACACCGCGCTGGTCTTCGACTTCCTGAAAGAGACCGCCCGCGCAGGAGCCTCGGTGCTCATCATAACTCACGAGAACGATGCTTCCGCCTATTCCGACAGGCTGCTGACCCTGAAAAGCGGCAGGCTCGCCGAGTGATTGACAACCGCAGCGGGATATGATAATATTAAGGCAAAGCTTCGACCTTCGACGAAAGGAGCTACTATGCAGACCATCTATCCCGTTATCGGCAAGCAGACCGAGCTGCCCTTCTACCTGACGGGCATCGGCGAGGCCGACCCCGAATATCACGTCAAGCGAGAAAACGGCCTTGTGTCGCACCAGTTTTTGTTCACTGAAAGCGGCAGGGGAGTGCTGCACATAGGCGGCAGCACCTACACCCTTACAGCCGGCAGCATGATCTATCTGGCGCCTGGCGTTGCGCATGAATACTATCCCGAGAACGGCGAGTGGAAGACCGCGTGGCTCGTCTTTCGCGGAGAGCACGCCTCGGAACAGCTGGAGCGCCTCGGCTTCGGCAGCTTTATTGTCAGGGAGAACGCCGTCACCGACCGCTGCCGCCGTATATTTGACAGGCTTGGCACCGCCGCCGCTGACCCGATGGGCGGAGAGCACTGCTCGGTGCTGGTCTATGAGTTCATACTCGCAGCAAGGAGCGCCCTGCTCGGACCCGAGACCTCGCGCGGCTCCGAGGGCATCATCGCCCCCGCGATAGAGCTCATCAACACAAGCTACTCCCGAGACCTGACCCTCGACGAGCTTGCCGAGCGCTCGGGCGTCAGCCTTCAGCACTTTTGCAGGGTCTTCCGCGCAAGGCTCGGTATGCGACCGATGGAGTATCTTGCCCGCACAAGAGTCAGCGCCGCAAAGCCGCTGCTCCGCGACAGGCGCCTGCGCATCTCGGACATCGCACGCCTTGTGGGCTACCGCGACCCGAATTATTTCGGGATAGTTTTCAAGAAATACGAGGGCGTGTCCCCGGGGGAGTTCCGCCGCAGCGAGTACGCCTCGATGTTCAAATTTTAAGAGTCTGCAAAATATTTCAGATTGAAAAAGCCTCTCTTCCGTGTTATCATTGATTTAACAAAACACACGGAGGAGAGGTTTTTATGAGCATTTTCAAGAGGATAGCCGCCGCAGCTATGTGTGTGCCGGCAGCGCTGTCGGCCGTCCCGGCAGCTCATGCCTTTGCCGAGGAGAGCGCCGTCCGCGAGGTCGTCATCGACGGCAGCAGGCTCAACACCGCCGAGAATATGCTCTATCGGGGCAACGGCATGGTGTCGGGCAACAATTCGTCCCGCCTGCTGCTCGACTACAAAGCCGAGAATCCCGAGGCCTACTGGGAGATCATGAACTATCTCTTCGGCGAGGAGGGTGTCCGCATCGAACATCTGAAGCTCGAAATGGGCTCGGACATCAATTCTTCCTCGGGAACGGAACCGGCGGTCAAGCGGACAGAGGACGAGACCGCCAATGCTGCAAGGGGAGCAGGCTATCAGCTTGCGGCAGATGCAAAGACTATCAATCCCGATCTCACTCTGGATATGCTCTGGTGGAGCGAGCCCAAGTGGGTCAGCAGCGCCGAGGACGTATACGCCGCACGCTACAAATGGTACAAGGAGACCCTTGATGCCGCCTTCGATGCTTACGGCCTCGAGTTCAACTACGTCAGCGCAACACAGAACGAGCGCTCAAACGATCCCGACTGGATCAAGTACCTTTCGGCGGCGCTGAAGGCCGAAAAGAACGGCAGATATGACTATTCAAAGATCAAGCTCGTTGCGGGCGACGAGGTCTGCACCTGGCAGATCGCCGACCTGATGATGAAGGACGAGGAGCTGCGCGACGCAGTGGACGTCATCGGCAGCCATTACACCTCATGGTCAAGTGAGAACGCGCAGACCCTTGCACGCGACTACGGCAAGGAGCTTTGGTTCAGCGAGGCCAGCTCGCCTATGTGCTTCGCTGAGGGCGTAAGCGGTATCGACGGCTCGGGTCTCGGCGGTATAAACGGTATGCTCGACATCGCAAACAGATTCATCACCATGTATTCGGGCGGCGGCATGACTCTCTGCGAGTACCAGCCGGCAGTTGCGGCGTACTACGACGGTGTCACCTACTGCCACAAGCAGCTGATACTTGCGAACGAGCCCTGGAGCGGCGCCTACAAGCTGGACAGCGGTTTCTATATGTCTCTGCATTTCTCGCAGTTCATCAAGAGGGGCTGGGCGTTTGTTGACGGCGCCTGCTTCGGCGACGGCACCGCAGGCGGCGACGGCCACGCGATAGTCGATGCCACCTACAGCTACATGACCGCCGCCGACCCCGAGACCGGCGACTACTCGACGGTCATCACAAACACCACCGACAAGCCCATCACCTACAGCTTCACGGTGAAGGACCTTTCGGCGGCAGGCAAGCCCGTGCAGGTCTGGGAGACCCGAGGCCCCGACGGCGGCGCTTATGACGAGAACTACTTCCGACATCTGACAGCCATCACCCCCGAGGAAAAGGACGGCGCCTATACCTATTCCTATGAGGTCGCCCCGGGAGCCCTTGTGACCCTCTCGACACTTGAGGTCACGGAGCGCGAATACACCGAGCGTGTGAGCAGCCGCCTTTCTCTGCCCTATTACGATGACTTTGAGTACAGCGGCTATGCGGAAGACTACCTTGCTTCCCGTGGAGGAGCCCCCCGCTACACTACCGACGAGGGCGGCGCCTTCGAGGTCGTGAACGTGGACGGCAACAACGTGCTTGTGCAGCAGATCACCCCCGAGATCAAGGCAAATGAATGGGGCTACACGCCCGAGCCCACCACAAACCTTGGCGACGACCGCTGGTTCAATTACAGCGTCTCGGCGAAGATCAAGCTCGCGGGTGGCTACGCGGGCATCGGCCTGCGCTACAGCCTTGCCGATGCGGGCAGGAGCGGTTACTGGCTGAAAGTCGGCACCGACGGCGGCTGGCAGCTCGGTGCAAACAAGGAGACCCTCGAGAGCGGCAGCCTTGCGGACTTTGATGCCTCCGAATGGCACAGCCTGAAGCTCGAAGCCGTCGATGACACGGTGAAGGCCTTTGCTGACGGTCAGGAGCTTTGCACTCACACCGCCGCTGCGGGCTCTGACCTGATGTCAGCAGGCAGGGCGGCGCTTTACAGCTCCTACGACAAAAACTCTTTTGACGAGCTGGCGGTCGAGGCCGTCGAGGGCAGCGAGGTCTTTGTGAACAGATACGACAACACTGCCTCAAACGTCACCTATGCGGGAGAGTGGGAGCACACGACAATGAGCAGCTTCCGCGACTACAAGCGCACGTCCTCGAAGGGCGGCGAGGGCGCCTCGGTCAGCTTCACCTTCACGGGCACGGGCTTCATGACAACGGGAAGCTTTTCCGCACGGGAGATCCGCAGCGCCAGAAAGGCCGAGCTTGAGATCGACGGCGTTTCCTGCGGTATCATCGAACTTGGGCGCGGCAGCCCGAGAGAGCCGCTCGTCAGCCGCTTCGGCCTTGAAAACACAGAGCATACCGTCAAGCTCACGGTGCAGGAGGGCAGCTTTGTGATCGACGCGATAGAAGTCATCTCGCCCGAGGCCGAACCGCAGCCCGACGAAAGCTCTGCGGGCTCCGAGGCTCCCGACACCTCCGAGCAGGGCAGCGCCCCCGAGAGCACCAAAAGCTCGGCTGCGGGAAAATACATAGCTGCCGCAGCCATCGCAGCCGCCGCAGGCGCCGCAGCGTTCGCCGTTCTCAGGCGCAGAAAGAAGAAATAATTGAAAATGATATCCCGCAGGGACGGCGGGATATCATTTTTTATAGTTCTGTCTTTTGTTTCTACTCTTTCAGGTCTGTGATGGCCGTCAGCAGCGGCGTGATGTCGGGGACGCTGTAATAATAGCCGTTGACGTAAATGTTATAGCCTTCAACATCGGAGCAGCGGATAAACACGCTTTCGCCGTCAATGCAAATGCAGATGGAAAAGGCCGTCTCGGGGAAGAAGTGCATACCCGTCGCCTCCGAGGCTGTGGGCTCGGGCGAGCTCTTGCAGAATTCTCTGTACCACTGTTCTATCTCTTCGGCGGCGGTGTTTGTTTTTTCATCGCTGTCGCGCTTTTCGGTCAGTTTAACATCGCTGAACTGCGTGTCTGCTTTCACAGACAGCACGTCGTCAAGCTCGTTTTTCAGCTCTGCCACCGCAGAGGGCAGCTCTCCCAAATCGTTGATCTCTCCCTCGTAGAGCGGGTATCTGCCGACAGGCTCGGTGCTGCCGTTCTGACATTCAACAAAGAAGTGTCCGTCAAGATCTGAGAAGACATAGGCCGTCCCCGTGAAGGGCTTGTCGGCGTACTTCTGTAAGCGGCAGATGATGTCCGAATAAGCGTCGGGGTGGTCGAAGTTCAGCCACATCTCTCCGTGCTTGGGCAGCTCGCTGGTGTTCAGGGAGATCTCGTGGTCATAATAAGCCCGCAGAGCCTTGCAGAGCTCGTAGGCTTGCGCATCGGCCTCGCTTATGTCCGTCGTGTCGTAGATCGAATAGTCATCGGTCTCTATCTTGAAGACAAAGCTGTCATACCCCTCGGGATACATCTCGGACTCGTTTTCGTTCTTCCATTTGGCGGTGACCACATTGTAGTCCTTGTCGATAACAAGCAGCACTATACCCTCTTCGATGCCGCTTTCGCGTATCGCTGTTCCCAGCTCCGTCTGATCGTCGATCTCGGGAATATCGACGGCGCACCTGCCGACGGGTATTTCCGAGTATGCCCCTCTTTTTACAGCCTTGGCGACAAAATCCGCGGCGGCTTCATAGGCAAGCTTTGCGTTGCTATTGCTCACAGAGGGTTCAGCAGCTTCGGGGATAACGGCGACGCTGCTGTCTGCGGCAGGTGAAGTCACCGCCTGCT
>CAMNBY010000315.1 GCA_946533615.1 uncultured Clostridia bacterium | reverse complement strand
CCCCTTGACAACAATCACAAGCCGGTACGCACGTCATTCGAGAACGATCTGCTCACGGCGGACTTCCTTGACGGCGAGAGCCTGACCGTTTACGGCGCAAGAGAGGTCTTTTCGGACGAAGGGCGCTTCTACATCGCCGATGCTGACGCCGTCGTCTGGGAGTGGGATATCTACGACGAGCCCAAGACCGAGGCTTCGCGGTGCTTCATCGAGTACAAGAAGCTGGCGGACGGAAGGATACTGAAAACCACCGACCTTGGCAGGGGCATACCCGAATACCTTGACCCCCAGGGCTTCAACGCGGTGGAGATATACTGACCGAGACACAAACGGGACGGCAGGCGCCGTTCCGTTTTTATTTTGAAAGAACACCCCTCAAAATACTTGCTTTTTATCCTGTACAGTGCTATAATAGAATTACAGACTGCTCCTGCGACGTCGGGTGCAAAAATTGTTTGGAGGTTTTTAGAAATGGCAATGTTTGATAAGCTGCTCGCCAACCTTAAAGCGAGCAAGAAGACCATCGTTTTCACCGAGGGCACCGATGCCCGCATACTCTCTGCCGCTGACAGGCTGCTGAAAGAGGATCTTATGGGCGTTGTGCTCTGCGGCAATGTTGACGAGGTAAAGGCTGCTGCCGACAAGGGCGGCTTCGATGTTTCAAAGGCCGAGATCCTTGACCCTGCAACCTATCCCGAAATGGAGGCGCTCGTGGCTCAGATGGTAGAGCTGAGAAAGGGCAAGATGACCGAGGACGAGTGCAGAGCCGCACTTGCAAAGTCCAACTACTTCGGCACCATGCTGGTCAAGGCAGGCAAGGCTGACGCTCTTCTGGGCGGAGCCACATACTCCACCGCCGACACCGTTCGTCCCGCTTTACAGATAATCAAGACCAAGAAGGGCTCCAACCTTGTAAGCTCCTCCTTCATTCTTTTCAGAGAGAAGGACGGCGTTGAGGAGAAGATCTCGATGGGCGACTGCGCTATCAATCTCGGCTACACCGACAGGCTCGACAAGGAAGGCAACGTTGTGCTTTCCGCTGCTCAGCAGCTTGCAGAGGTAGCGGTCGAGACCGCACGCACCGCAGCCTTCTTCGGCATCGACCCCAAGGTCGCTGTGCTCAGCTTCTCCACCTACGGCTCGGGCAAGGGCGGCACCGTTCAGCTCAGCCACGATGCCGTTATCGAAGCACGCAAGATCGACCCCGAGCTGGTGATCGACGGCGAGTTCCAGTTTGACGCTGCCGTTTCCGCAGAGGTCGCAAAGACCAAGTGCCCCGACTCCAAGGTCGCCGGTCAGGCAAACACCTTTATCTTCCCGCTGATCGAGGCCGGAAACATCGGCTACAAGATTGCTCAGCGCCTTGGCGGCTACGAGGCCTACGGCCCCATTCTCCAGGGCCTGAACGCGCCCATCAACGACCTCTCGCGCGGCTGCAACGCCGACGAGGTATACAAGATGGCGATAATCACCGCAGGCATGGCCTGAAAAGAGATAAGCAGATAAACAAAGGACCCGCTGCGGCGGGTCTTTTTTATTAAGCTGTGAACGCAAAAAAGGATACCTCACCGAAAGGTGAGATATCCTTTAGTTTTATGCCCTGTTATCCGCGGCTCAGATAGTCGAGGTCTTGACCACCTGTACGTCGTTGTAAACGTCCATGCCCGTACCTGCGGGAATGAGCTTACCGATGATAACGTTCTCCTTGAGGCCCATGAGCTTGTCTTCCTTGCCCTTGATAGCGGCATCGGTAAGAGCCTTTGTGGTCTCCTGGAACGATGCGGCGGACAGGAACGAATCGGAGTAGCTGGAAGCCTTGGAAATACCCTGGAGCACAGGGATAGTTGTAACAAGACGAGCGTTTACGTCGCCCTCGTCGATCTGCTTCTGGATCTCCTCGTTTATGGCAACGACCTCGTGCTTGTCAACGAGTGCGCCGGGCAGCAGATAGCTTGAGCCCGAATCCTCGATCTTCTCCTTCTTCATCATCTGGCGGACGATGACCTCGATGTGCTTGTCGTTGATATCAACACCTTGCAGACGGTAAACCTTCTGTACCTCGGTGATGATATAGTTCTGGACAGCCTCCTCGCCGTTTACGGCAAGGATATCTGCGGGATAGATCGAGCCGTCGGTGATAGGCTGGCCGGCTGCAACAGTCTGGCCTTCGGAAACGATGATCTTGTCGCCGTAGGGGATCTGGTAGGTCTCCTGCTCGGGATCCTCGACGTTCTGGCCGGTAACGATGACCTGTCTGGACTTCTTGGTCTCGGTGATCCTTACCTCGCCTGCGATCCTTGTGATCGTGGCTGCGCCCTTGGGTCTTCTGCTCTCGAAGAGCTCTTCAACTCGGGGCAGACCCTGTGTGATATCTTCCGCCGAAGCGATACCGCCCGTATGGAAGGTTCTCATGGTCAGCTGGGTACCGGGCTCGCCGATAGACTGAGCGGCGATAACGCCGACAGCCTCGCCGACCTGTACCTTGTTTCCGTTTGCAAGGTTAGCGCCGTAGCACTTTGCGCAGACGCCGAGCTTGGCCTTGCACTGGAGCACGGAGCGGATCTTGATCCTGTCCTTGCCCTCTTCGGCAAGTGCAGCCTCGACTCTGGCGGCATCCTTGATGCTCATGAGCTTATTATGAGACATGATGAGCTCGCCGGTCTTTGAGTCCTTGAAGTCCTCGCAGAGATAGCGGCCGACAAGTCTGTCGCTGATGCTCTCAAGAGTTCTGCCGCTGACGATCTCGAATACGTCGATACCGTCGGTAGTGCCGCAGTCGTCCTCGTGGATGATAACGTCCTGAGAAACATCAACAAGACGTCTGGTCAGGTAACCCGAGTCGGCGGTACGCAGAGCGGTATCTGCCAGACCCTTACGGGCACCACGGGATGCGATGAAGTATTCCAGTACGTTAAGGCCTTCACGGTAGTTAGCGCGGATAGGCATTTCTATGGTCTGACCGGAGGTATTGGCGATAAGTCCGCGCATACCTGCCAGCTGTCTGATCTGGTTGATCGAACCACGGGCACCGGAATCCGCCATCATGTTGATGGGGTTATAGGGGTCGAGACCTTCCTTCAGGGCGTCTGTTACCTTATCGGTAGCCTTGTTCCAGATCTCGATGAACTTCTTGGACTTCTCCATTCTGGAGATATAGCCGCGCTTGTACTGGCGGTCTACCTTATCTACAAGAGCGTCGGCCTCGGCAAGGATATCCTTCTTGGTCTCAGGTATCTCGGCGTCGCACACGGCAACGGTGATACCCGACCTTGTGGAATACTTATAGCCCATGGCCTTGATCTTATCCAGCACCTCTGAGGTAGTGGTGGTACCGTGCTGCTGTATGCAGCGCTGGATAAGGTCGGACATCTGCTTCTTCTTGATGAGGAAGCCGATCTCGAGGTCGAACTGCTTTTCGCTGTTTGTTCTGTCAACGTAGCCCAGATCCTGAGGAATGAACTCGTTGAAGATCAGCCTGCCGACGGTGGCGTCGATGATCTTGGAGACCTGTCTCTCGCCGATCTGCTTGGTGATCCTTACCTTGATAGCGGCCTGAAGCGAGACATCGCCCTGCTGATAAGCCATGAGCGCCTCGTTGACATCTCTGAACACCTTGCCCTCGCCCTTTTCGCCGGGCCTTTCAAGGGTCAGGTAGTAGGAGCCGAGCAGCATATCCTGAGAAGGAACGGCAACAGGGCTTCCGTCCGAAGGCTTGAGCAGGTTATTGGCGGCCAGCATAAGGAAGCGGGCCTCGGCCTGTGCTTCGGCGGAGATAGGAAGGTGAACGGCCATCTGGTCGCCGTCGAAGTCGGCGTTGAAGGCTGTACATACCAGCGGGTGGAGCTTGATAGCTCTGCCCTCTACGAGGATAGGCTCGAAGGCCTGGATACCGAGTCTGTGCAGGGTAGGCGCACGGTTCAGCATTACGGGGTGTCCCTGGATAACGTTTTCGAGAGCGTCCCAAACCTCGGGCTTGGCTCTGTCCACCATCTTCCTTGCAGACTTGATATTGATCTGGGGGTTGGTGTCCACCAGTCTCTTCATAACAAAGGGCTTGAAGAGCTCGAGAGCCATTTCCTTGGGCAGGCCGCACTGATACATTTTCAGCTCAGGTCCCACGACGATAACGGAACGTCCCGAATAGTCAACACGCTTACCGAGCAGGTTCTGACGGAAGCGTCCCTGCTTACCCTTCAGCATATCCGAGAGAGACTTGAAGGCGCGGTTGTTGGGGCCTGTAACGGGTCTGCCGTGACGGCCGTTGTCGATCAGGGCATCTACCGCCTCCTGGAGCATTCTCTTCTCGTTTCTAACGATGATGTCGGGAGCTTCAAGCTCCAGCATTCTCTTGAGTCTGTTGTTTCTGTTGATAACTCTTCTGTAGAGGTCATTGAGGTCGGAGGTGGCGTATCTGCCGCCGTCCAGCATTACCATAGGTCTCAGGTCGGGAGGGATAACGGGGACAACGTCCAGCACCATCCACTCGGGGCGGTTGCCCGATGTGCGGAAGGCCTCTACGATCTCCAGTCTCTTTAAGAGCTTTATCCTCTTCTGGCCTGTGGTGAGGTCCTTGAGCTCCTCCTTGAGCTGAGCGGAAAGCTCGTCAAGGTCGATCTGCTCGAGCAGCTCCTTGATAGCCTCGGCGCCCATGCCTACGCGGAACTCGTCCTCGTCCCACTTCTCTCTTACCTCCATAAGCTCGTTCTCGCTGAGCAGCTGGCACTTTTTCAGGTCAGTCTCGCCCGGGTCGATAACGATATACTTTGTGAAGTAGAGCACTTCCTCAAGTCTTTTCTGAGACACCTCAAGCATCTGGCCGATCCTTGAAGGTGTGCCCTTGAAGTACCAGATATGGGAAACGGGAGCGGCCAGCTCGATGTGACCCATTCTCTCGCGCCTTACCTTGGCTCTTGTTACCTCAACGCCGCACTTCTCGCAGACCTTGCCCTTGAAGCGTATCTTCTTATACTTTCCGCAGTGACACTCCCAGTCCTTGGTCGGTCCAAAGATCTTTTCACAGAACAGACCCTTGACCTCGGGCTTCTGGGTGCGGTAATTTATAGTCTCGGGTCTCTCGACAACGCCGTAGGACCATTCTCTGATCTTATCGGGCGATGCGAGGCCGATCTTTATTTTGTCAAAGCTGTTGAATTCCACTAACAGTACCCTCTTTCTGTAGTCTTAAAACGTTTCGGCTTTTGTAATCTGACAAAGGGGAGCTTTATCAATAATCCTCTTCCTCGTCGCCGTCGCTGCCGTAGCCGCCTGCAACGTCGTCAAGATAATCGTCGAGCTCGGAAACGCCGTCCTCGTCCTCGGCCATAAAGCCTTCGCTGAGGTCGCCGTCGTCGATCGAGAAATCCATATCCTCGTCGGCTTCGAGAGCGGCCTTGGGTGTATACTCGTCATCGTCGTCGAAGGACTGCTTGAGGTCGATCGCCTGGCCGTCAGCGTCAAGCACATTGATGTCCAGACCAAGGCTCTGAAGCTCCTTGACAAGAACTCTGAATGCCTCGGGGATACCGGGAGCGGGAGTGTTCTGACCCTTGACGATCGCCTCGTAGGTCTTTACACGGCCTGTGGTATCGTCCGACTTGACGGTGAGTATCTCCTGGAGGGTATATGCCGCACCGTAAGCCTCGAGGGCCCAGACTTCCATTTCGCCGAAACGCTGTCCGCCGAACTGCGCCTTACCGCCGAGAGGCTGCTGGGTTACCAGCGAGTAAGGACCAACGGAACGTGCGTGGATCTTATCGTCAACAAGGTGATGGAGCTTGAGGTAGTACATATATCCGACAGTTACGCGGTTGTCGAACTTCTCGCCCGTTCTGCCGTCATATACCGTGAACTTGCCGTCCTCGCTCATCTCGAGGGCACCGGGATTGATGACCTCGTCCATCGTATGGATAGTGAACTCCTTGTCCTTTTCTTCGAGATGCTTCTTCTGTGCCTCGCGGAAGCACTCTCTGATGTCGGCCTCATGAGCGCCGTCGAATACAGGGGTCATGATCTTCCAGCCGAGAGCCTTGCAGGCCATGCCGAGGTGAACCTCAAGCACCTGACCTATATTCATTCGGGAAGGTACGCCCAGAGGATTGAGCACGATATCCAGAGGAGTACCGTCCTCGAGGAAGGGCATATCCTCCTGAGGGAGAATACGGGAAACAACGCCCTTGTTACCGTGGCGTCCGGCCATCTTATCGCCGACGGAGATCTTTCTCTTCTGGGCGATATAGCATCTTACGAGCATATTTACTCCGGGGGAGAGCTCGTCGCAGTTTTCTCTTGTGAACTTCTTGACGTCGATGATGATACCTGCTTCGCCGTGAGGCACCTTCAGGGAGTTGTCCCTTACCTCTCTGGCCTTTTCGCCAAAGATAGCGCGGAGCAGTCTTTCCTCGGCGGTAAGCTCGGTCTCACCCTTGGGCGTTACTTTGCCGACGAGTATATCGCCTGCTCTTACCTCGGCGCCGATGCGGATGATACCGTTCTCGTCAAGATCCTTGAGTGCGTCCTCGCCGACGTTGGGTATATCCCTTGTGATCTCCTCGGGTCCGAGCTTGGTGTCTCTGCACTCTATCTCATACTCCTCGATATGGATCGAGGTATACTTATCCTGTCTTACAAGGTTCTCGTTCAGCAGAACGGCATCCTCGTAGTTATAGCCTTCCCAGGTCATGAAGCCGATGAGGGCGTTCTTACCGAGTGAAAGCTCGCCGTTGGAGGTAGCAGGGCCGTCGCCTATTACCTGACCCTTGGTGATCTTCTCGCCCTTGTCAACGATAGGCCTCTGGTTGGTGCAGGTGCCTGCGTTGGAGCGCTTGAACTTGGTCATGGTATAGGTGCGTGTATTGCCGTCCTCCTCGCGGACAACGACTCTGTCGGCGTCAACGCTCTCGACAACGCCGTCGGCCTTTGCAACGACTGCAACGCCCGAGTCAACGCAGGCCTTATACTCCATACCTGTGCCGACGATAGGCGACTCGGTCTTGAGCAGCGGAACAGCCTGCCTCTGCATGTTAGAGCCCATGAGCGCACGGTTCGCATCGTCGTTCTCAAGGAAGGGGATGCAGGCGGTAGCCACGGAAACTACCATCTTAGGCGATACGTCCATGAAGTCGATCTTGTTTCTTTCGATCTCGAGGATCTGGTCGCGGTAACGGCCGTTGACCTTGGCTCTTGCAAACTTGTGATCCTCGGTAAGGGGCTCATTGGCCTGAGCCACCATAAAGTTATCCTCAACGTCAGCGGTCATATAAACGACCTCATCGGTCACGACGCCTGTCTCCTTATCCACCTTTCTGTAGGGGGCCTCGATGAAGCCGTACTCGTTGATCCTTGCGAAGGAAGCGAGGTAGGAGATAAGTCCGATGTTAGGACCTTCAGGGGTCTCGATAGGGCACATTCTGCCGTAGTGGGAGTAGTGAACGTCGCGGACCTCAAATCCTGCGCGGTCTCTTGAAAGGCCGCCGGGTCCGAGTGCCGAAAGTCTTCTCTTGTGAGTAAGCTCGGCAAGGGGGTTGTTCTGATCCATGAACTGGGACAGCGGCGAGGAGCCGAAGAACTCCTTGATAGCTGCGGTTATGGGTCTGATATTGATGAGAGCAGCGGGAGTAACGACCTCCATATCCTGGGACTGGGTGTTCATTCTCTCGCGGACAACTCTTTCCATTCTTGTGAAGCCGATGCGGAACTGGTTCTGGAGCAGCTCGCCGACAGAGCGGATACGTCTGTTGCCGAGGTGGTCGATGTCGTCAACGCTGCCCACGCCCTCACAGAGGTTGAGGAAGTAGGAGATAGTAGCAACGATATCGTCGATAGTGATGTGCTTGGGCACCAGCTCGTCAGCTCTGAGCCTGATAGCCTCTCTGAGCTCTTCCTCGCTGCCGCCTGCCTCAAGGATCTCGCGGAGCACCTTGAAGGAAACCTTCTCGTTCACGCCGTACTCGGATACATCGAAGCTGATATATTCCTTGATGTCCACCATGCCGTTGCCGATGATCTTGACTTCCTTGTCCTCGATCTTGGTCTCCAGCTCTCCGGTGGAGGGATTGACAACGAGCTCTCTGGTCTCGACTTTGACGAAGGCCTCGGAAACGCCGGCCTGCTCGATCTCGGTAGCGCGGACGTAGGAGATGGTCTCGCCTGCCTCGGCCATTACCTCGCCCGTCATGGGATTTATAACAGGTCTTGAAAGGGTATGGCCCGAGAGTCTGGAGGCTACGCCCAGCTTCTTGTTGTACTTATATCTTCCGAAACGCGCAAGGTCATATCTGCGTGCGTCGAAGAAGAGGTTATTGAGGAGGGTGGTGGCGCTGTCAACAGTTGCAGGCTCGCCGGGACGGAGCTTGCGGTAGGTCTCGAGCAGAGCCTCCTCGTGATTGGCTGTGTTGTCCTTTATAAGAATGGTCTGGTTGATCCTCTCGTCGGGGCCGAAGAGATCCTCTATCTGCTCGTTGGTGCCGTAGCCGATCGCTCTTATAAAGGTAGTAAGGGGGATCTTTCTGTTCTTGTCGATGCGGACATAAACGACGTCGTTGGAATCCATCTCGTACTCGAGCCAAGCGCCTCTGTTCGGGATAACAGTGGTCTTGAAGAGATCCTTGCCGTTCTTGTCCTTCTCCGAGGCATAGTAAACGCCCGGTGAACGGACGAGCTGAGAAACGATAACTCGCTCTGCACCGTTGATAACGAAGGTGCCGCTGTCGGTCATGAGCGGGAAATCGCCCATATAGACCTCGGACTCCTTGATGACACCCGTTTCGGTGTTGATAAGTCTTGCGGTAACACGCAGCGGTGTGGCGTAGGTAACGTCACGCTCCTTGCACTCGGCGACAGTATACTTGGGGTTCTCGTCAAAGCGGTAGTCCACAAAATTGAGCTCGAGAGTGCCGTTGTAGTCTGTTATTGCAGCAACATCTCTGAACACCTCTTTAAGACCCTCGTCGAGGAACCACTGATACGAGTTTTTCTGAACCTCGATGAGGTTAGGCATCTCAAGTATCTCGTTGATCTTCGCAAAACTCTTTCGGGTATTCTTGCCAAGCTTTACTTCCTTGACATTCACCATAGGCTTGATCACTCCTTAATTCTTCCGTATAAACCCCTGCCGAACGGCGGATATCCGCTTCCCCCGAAGGGCAGAAATTTCATATTTTGTTAAGATCGCCGCCGCATTTTCGGGCCTCCCGAAGCACCAAAAAGGGCGCGCTGATCCATTATGATACATTTTATAATTATATTACAATATTCCGCAAAAGTCAAGTGATAGGGTGCCTCTGCAAGTGCGATTTTACGTTTTGCACAAAGCCCGCGGCGCCCTGCGGCTCAAAGTTTTACAATTGAATTTATGTGACATCGCGGTAAACTTTTTGTTAATTGCCAACACTTTCAACAGCGCACTTCCCTGCCCCATACAGAAAAAGCGCCCCGCAGATTTTTCTGCGGGGCGCGAGATATTATTTTATTAAACAACAGAACCGTTCGGCTGCCGGTCACGGTATAACGATGATGTACAGTCGGGCTTTGCTCTCCTGCTCGACCCTTGTTCGGGCGTTTTCCTCTTGCTCGACCCCTGTTCGGGCGTTTCCTCTTTCTCTATCCGGCTGACCCCCACCGTTTCGCGAGGACTATCCGGCACATTTCGCTGTTGTAAACGAGCTTGCGAGTGATCTCGCGACTTGCGCACCCGCGCCCGGGTCGCGACCTGCGTGGTACACGCCGTGTACCGTCAAGCCGCAGGCGGCTTGAGATTTCAGTTCATCTATTCCCTCAAAGGGGCGGCCCTCTCTTGCAGGGCACGCCCCTCTTTCAAAACGCTCCCCCGGAGCGTTTTGAAATTCACCCCAGTGCGGAGCG
>CAMNBY010000314.1 GCA_946533615.1 uncultured Clostridia bacterium | reverse complement strand
GGCTCGACCGTGTCATCGAGGGGCTGCCGCAGCCGTAGCCGAGCACCATTCCCTTGTCCTCAAAATTGATGTAACGCACCAGCGTTTTGTAATGTGCCGCGAGCGCCTCAAAGGTCCAGTCCTGCGAGTTCCACGCAACAGTCAGCAGAGCAGACCTCAGGTGCCTGCGGTTCAGGCTGCTGTTGTAGGCGCAGAAGCGGTCAACGACCGCTTTCAGCTGTGCGCTCATTCCGTAATAATAAAGCGGCGTGGCGAACACCACCATATCACAGGAAAGCAGCGCAGTTCTTATTATGCCGTTATCGTCCTGCTGGACGCAGGGTCCCTCGTAGCCGCAGGCAACACAGCCCGTGCAGGGTCTGACATTCAGCTTGCAGACGTCGATGGCCTCGACGGTGTGACCTGCTTCCTCGGCACCTCTTTTGAAGCTCTCGGCAAGTATGCTCGTCGAGCCGTTTCGGTTCGGGCTTGCCATAAGTATAACTATTTTCATGCGCGGTCATTTCCTTTCTATCCCGTTTTAGTCGAGCCAATCAGACACGTCATCGGGCAGCTCGCTGCTCTGCTCTGCGCTGACGGCGGCTGCTTTATGCAGTCCCGAAGAGCCGAAGCTCTTCTCGCTGCTGCTGCCGCCTGCCGCAAGACAGAGCACCGTCCCGATCACCGCCGCACAGGCGAGCGGTATCAGCGCCTTCGGGGAGATCTTGTTCTCCTTGTTCTTTCGCGTGAGCTCGCCAAGTGTAAAGCCGACCAGCGCCCAGAACAGCAGCATAAGAAGATTTCTCACGATTATCTGCCAGCCGGGCTTGTCGTAATCAAGGAAGGCGAACATTGTTGTAAAGAACATATAGCTTATGATCTTTTCCCTGATGAAAAGCCACAGGCCTGCTCCGGCGGCGGCCGTCAATACGGAATAGAAGACGATCCTTCCCTTGCCGGCAAGCTTTGCGGTCATGGCTCTGAGATGAAGCCCGATGTGAACTCCCATCAGCACGAACGACCAGTAGCTGAGCGCAAGATGCAGCGAGCGAGCGGTCATCGCGCTTATCAGCCCGTACATGAACGGTACGGCGTGAGCGCTCATCGCCATTCCGCTGAACGCGGTCATCAGAAAGCATATCAGCAGCAGGGAGTTCACGGCCGTTACCGCTATGCGGTAGGGCGAGTACCTGCCCTTGAAGACCGCCTTGTACCACCTGCGGTTAAGAAAATTGTGCAGTATGAGCAGCGCTGTCATTCCTATACCGATCCACTCGTGCAGCTCAACGCCTGTGACCTGAAATGCCATCAGGAACAGCAGCGTGACGGTCAGCAGCATATCTACTATCCGCTTGATGATGTTTTCGGTCTTGGTCTGCATTGCAGTCTCCCCTTTCATGCTTTGCTGTCCACAGTCCCTCCGCCGTCGGTCGGGACAGGTGCCTTGTCCTTACTTCATTTCCTTTTCCCAGAAGCGTATCACGTTCTGCATTGCCGTGTCGAATATCGGGCGGAGGGCATCAGCGCCGAGGCTGCCGCCGAATGTTCCGTCATTTCCCCATGCACAAGCACCGAGGGCGATATTCGGTAAATTTGTCATAGTGATACCTCCGTTATATTTTCTGCGAGCCTGTTGACCAGACGTGCTTTTCGTTTCTTGCTGCCGGCTTGTTCTGTGCCATCACTCCTGCAAGGGCGTGAGGGATATAGGGCTCCTCGAGATATGATATTTCATCATCGGTCAGCTCAAGCCCGACTGCCTTTGCTGCGCCCTCGATGTGGTGGAGCTTTGTCGCACCGACCACGGGCGCTGTAGCCTTTGTAAGCAGCCACGCAAGCGAGACCTCTGTCATCGTGACGCCGCGCCTGTCGGCAAGCTCGGCGACACGCCTGATGATGACCTCGTCCTGCTCCTTGGTGGCATCGTACTTGAATCTTGCATAGCTGTCCTCTTCGGCACGCTTCGTGGTCTCGCCGGGAAGCCTTGCGAGCCTGCCGCTTGCAAGGGCGCTGTAGGGCGTCATCGCGATATTGTCCTCCGAGCACAGCATCGCCATCTCGCGCTCCTCCTCGCGGAATATCAGGTTGTAATGCCCCTGCACCGAAACGAACTTGGCAAAGCCCTCTTTTTCGGCAAGGGCGTTAGCCTTCGCCAGCTGCCACGCATAGCAGTTCGAGATGCCTATATACCTTGCCTTGCCCGCCTTTACAATCCTGTTCAGGCCGTCAAGTATGTCATAGATCGGGGTGTTCCAATCCCACATATGATAGATATAAAGATCCACATAGTCCATGCCGAGGTTTTCAAGGCTCTTGTTTATCATGCGCTCGATGTGCTGCTGACCGCTGATGCCCGCCTCGATATCTGCAGGAGTCCGCGGCAGGAATTTCGTTGCCACGACCACCTCGTCCCGCTTTGCAAGCTCCCGGAGCGCTCTGCCGACATACTGCTCGCTGGTCCCCGACTGATAGGCTATCGCCGTATCGTAAAAGTTCACTCCCAGCTCAAGCCCCCGCTTTATTATCTCCCGGCTATGCTCCTCGTCCAGCGTCCATGAATGCTGTCCGCTGCCTGCATCGCCGAAGCCCATGCAGCCCATGCATATGCGTGAAACGTTAAGGTCTGACCGTCCGAGTTTTGTGTATTTCATTTTGTACCTCCCAAAAGCTGCAGAACGCAGGAATGTATTATTTCATATATGCTGTGCATCCTAAAATCCATTTTAGCCTCCCGCATTGCGGAAAGCTGCTTTTC
>CAMNBY010000313.1 GCA_946533615.1 uncultured Clostridia bacterium | reverse complement strand
TGGCTTTGTGCAGAATTTGGTGGGCTTTTCGCTCTACTATGGTGGAAACACTTCGGGCTTGGTGTGGTGAGACAGGATTTGAAACAGCTGCCCTCTCGCGGAGCGTTTTGGCGGAGCGTTAATCGTGAATTGCCAATTTATCCGCTTCGCGGCAAGATTCCGCCGCAGGCGGCACATTCATTGTGAATTGTGAATTGTGCATTGAAAACAGCGCAAGCCCTGACGTTCCACTCGCAAAGAAGCCCTCCTGACGGCTGCACCGCCGCCTCATTCACAAAGGCGCCCACCGCCCTTAGAGGGCGGCGCTGAGACCCTTGCCAAGCGATGAATTGAAAAATTGGTGGGTGAATTAAAAAAGGGGTTGACAAAATCGGGGTTTAGTGCTATACTATATATTGCAAATTTGATTTACAATTTAAAGCGCTAAAGTCCCGGCGTGGATCGGGACAAAGAAAGGAA
This sequence comes from uncultured Clostridia bacterium, assembly GCA_946533615.1. GTDB lineage: Bacteria > Bacillota > Clostridia > Oscillospirales > Ruminococcaceae > FB2012. The sequence goes on along the minus strand of CAMNBY010000313.1, from coordinate 6,610 downwards.
AGACCCTGCATGAAAGAAGTATCCAAGCTTATAGATTTCAGACCCGATATAAAGGTCGTTGACGCTACCCTGAGAGACGGCGGCCTCGTCAATGACTTCCGCTTCTCGGAGGAGTTCATCAAGGAGCTGTATACCGCAAACCTCCGCTCGGGCGTTGATTACATGGAGTTCGGCTATAAGGCCGACAAGGAAATGTTCGACGTCGATAAGTTCGGCCCCTGCAAGTTCTGTGACGAGGACTTTATACACTCCATCGTCGGCGAGAACAACACCGACCTCAAGATCGCGGTAATGGCCGATGTCGGCAGATGCAACTACAAGCAGGATATCGTTGACCGCAGCAACAGCGCGATCGACCTTATCAGAGTTGCCACCTACCTGACAACTATCCCTACCGCAGTGGATATGATCGAGGACGCCCACAAGAAGGGCTACGAGACCAGCTGCAATATCATGGCTATCTCGAACGGACGCGAAAGCGACATCAAGGCCGCGCTGGACATCATCGGACGTTCACCCGTCGATGTTATCTATATCGTGGACAGCTACGGCTCGCTCTACCCCGAGCAGATACAGCGCATGAGCGCATTCTTCGGCGAGTTTGCCGAGAAGTATAACAAGAAGCTCGGTATCCACGCACACAATAATTTGCAGCTCGCCTTTGCAAACACCATCGAGGCCGTCGGCGACGGCGTTGACTGGCTGGACGCTACATATATGTCCATGGGCAGAGGAGCAGGCAACTGCGCAATGGAGCTGCTGCTGAGCTTCCTGAAAAACCCGAAGTACAACGTTTACCCTGTTATCCGCTTCATCGAGCATCAGATGACAAAGCTCCGCCAGCAGGGCGTCGTCTGGGGCTATGATCTCCAGTACCTGATGACGGGTATCCTCAACCAGCACCCGCGTTCGGCGATCTCCTTCACCAAGGAGAAGCGCGACGACTACGCCGAGTTCTACAAGGAGATAATCGCACAGGACTAAAGTGCAGAGAACAGAATATGTCAGCAAGCCCCGAAGCGCTCTTTTTCCCGCTTCGGGGCTTATATATTTATATAGTATAATTTCTTTCGAAAACGATTTCGCAGGTGGCTGTAAATTAAGCTACAGAGTGTAGCTTTTGTGTTGCATAAGTTACGGATCGGGGCGAAATTGAATATTGAAAAACGCGCAGATGCGTGGTATGATAAAGACACCGAAAGGAAAGAAAACAGAAAAGGAAGTAATGAAAATGAGCAACACAGTAAGAAAAAACAAGACCGTAAAGGGCAGCACAAAGAAGACAAACAAGAACGACCTCAAGACCAACAAGACTTTGATCGCAGCGGTATCCGCTTCCGTCGCAGCAGTTACACTGACAGCAGCCATCGCGCTGACAGCAGTTCTCGTAGCTCCCGCCGACAAGAAGGAAGTCAACGCTCCCGCAGCCGCAGCGGTAACATATCAGGCACCCAAGACCCAGACCCCCGCAGCTCCCGAGGCTGTAAAGACCACGACAGCAAAGACCACCACCAACGTCACCAAGGAGGTCGCCGCAGACAACAACCAGAACAAGGCCGTTGCACAGACAACAGCAGCTCAGCAGGCAGCTCCCGCAGCTCAGCCGCAGCAGCAGGCACCTGTGTCTCAGCCCGAAACAGCAGCACAGCCCGCAGCTCCCGCAGAGACTAAGGCTCAGCCCGCTGCTCCCGCTGCTCCCGCAGAGACCAAGGCACAGCCTGCCGCTCAGCCCGCAGCTCCCGCAGAGACCGAAGCACAGCCTGCCGCTCAGCCCGCTCCCGCAGCCGAGACCAAGACCGAGAAGCAGGGCACTCCCGTTATCCCTCAGGGCGAGGTAAACGACTGGAAGACCCACGACGCAAAGGACGGCTTCCCCATCGGTACCTTCTACGACAAGACCAACACCCGGAACACCCTGAACGTTGTAAAGCTTGACAACACGAACTACAAGATCACCATCGTTCAGCCCACAAGCGAGCTTTCCGCGACCATCTGCAACATCGACGCCGAGGCTCACGGCGACAAGATGTTCTACAAGAGCGCTGTAAAGACCTCTGTAGTATATGACACCAACCACAGCATCACAGACTCCAAGGTCATCGAGGGCACACACGAGGGAACATTCGATGCCTCCGACGCAGGCTACACAATGACCGACACCGAGGGCACGACGGTGTTCGTTCCCTGGGTGGGATACAGGTAAGACAATTAAGGCAACACCGCCGAGCGGATAGTCCGTTCGGCGGTGTTGTGTTGCAATCCTGCGCGGAATGTGCTATAATATAAAGTAAATCAAGGCATGACCGCTCAAAAAACACCCGAGACCCTGAAGCAGGAAGGGGGCACCCCGAATGGAAGAAAGATTCAAGTATGTAAGGATACAGGGACGCGAGCTTGCAGCCAACACCAAGTATGCCAAGGGCATTTTCAGTATGTGCATGAAGCTGATACAGGACAACGTGATGGAGCAGGAGGACGCCGAGCTTTTTCTCGAGATCGACAAGTGGTTCTCGGAGGTGCTGCCCTATCCGCCGCAGTGCATGAGGCGCGAGAACGTCGTCTGCTTTTTCAAGACCGAGAACACGGAAATGATGATGAAGATGATAAGACCCGCGATGTGGCTGCTGGACAAGTACGAGCGGCCGTTCTTCGTGGTCTACACAAACACCCCCGGAGAGATCGTCTACGAGGACGAGTATCAGGTGGTCGTGAAGGCGGGCTTCGACCCGATCTACGAGGAGATGCAGCCCTCGTGGACGCCTGAAGAAAAGCTCAAAGAGCTTGACGAAAAGCCCGAGGGATAATTTTCGGAAAAGCTGCACCCTGCGGGGTTATTGCGGGGTATATATAATGAAAACCAAATTTAATGGAGGTACACCGATATGCCAAAGCCTGGATTTACCAACGAAGAGAACCAAAAATATGACGAGCTGCTTGCGAAGCTGAGAGGCGAGAACGGACAGAAGCCCACAGCCGACGAGGTAGTTCAGATACTTATGTCCAACCCCAACGAGCTGCGCGATTTTTTTGACCGCGATTCCCATACGCCCATCAGCGACGCGAAGAACGATTATTTCAAGGAGCTGCTGGCTTCCGACCGCGAAGAGGTCACCTATGAGGAAAGCAAGGTCGAGGGTCAGCCGCCAAAAGAGATAGTTTCAAAGCAGCTCTCCGAGGAGAAGTACAATTACGCCGTTGAGATCAACAGAAAGCTGAACAAGGCCTATATCGAGAAGAAGGTGCAGGCATACGGCCTTATACAGGAGGCCAAAAAGGGCGTAAAGGAGCACAAATTTCCCGGCACCGAATGGCTCGTCTTCCCCGCCGACGACAGCAAGGTCTCAAAGATCGCCGAAAACATCGTATATATGACCGACCCCAAGCCCTTTGACGAGCTCAAGGAGATACAGCTGACGAGAGTAGCCTTCCAGCAGTTTTCAAACGATGTCTATTATAAAGGGCGGAGACTTGCAAAGGATATGGACACGGGCAAGGTGTCCGAGGTCGAGAAAAAGGCCACAGTCTATGATTGCTTTTTTGAGGATTACGGAGTTCACGCCGATGAGTATTACGCCTCCTTCGGCGTGACCGACACGATGGTGTCTTCCGAGATCGAAGACGAGTTCATGAACTTTGAGGTCGGCAGCATTGACGGCTTTGAGTTCAATAAGGACTACAAGCCGGGCGACACGTTCATCGTGAAGTATCCCAAGGATTTTGAAGAGCTCAAGGGAATGAAGAGCAAGGAGGAGATGCAGGAGTATTTCACCAAGCTCAACAACCAGTACATTGCGGCCGAGGACTACGAGAAGAGCTGTCTCGAGGTCAAGAAGCAGGCGCAGGAGCTGCTTGATAAGCTGGAGAGCTACGAATACGACGGCGATCATTCCTTACAGTACTACAAAATGCAGGACGAGCTGCAGAACATCACCAAGATGGGCGAGGACATGGTGCTGATACCCAAATCTGTCGGCATGATGGAGGTAAAGGGCAAGGCCATTGATAAGGAGGGCGTAAAGAATGCACTTGAAAGAGTGAACCAGACCGCCAAGGATTATGAGGATACTCACGGCAAGAACGCTTTCAGCCCCAACAAGTACCACAGGGGTATGCTCGAAATGTCCAAGCAGCTGCAGACCTTTGCGACTCTTGCCAAGGAAAAGCTGGACGTCAAGAATTTCCCCGGCATGGGCAGATCGTCCACCGAGAAGACCAAAAAGGATGTCGAGAAGCAGCTGAGCAGAGGCAAGGCCTATGCCGAGAGAATGTTCGGCGACAGCAAGTTCAGGCTCCGCGCAAGAACAAACACGGTCGTCGAGACGAAGCTGGACAGAATGCTTGAGCGCACAAACGAAGCCACCCGCAACGTCCACCTCGGGAGCAACCAGTACAAGACCGCCGCAAATTCCCTCAAGGACGCGGTCAGCGACTACAAGAAGTTCACCAAGGCTTATTTGGACCCCGCCTCTGTGGGCACGGGCGGAAAGAAGCTGTCCAGGGAGGAGCTGGTAGTTTCTCTCAACAAGGCCAAGGAGGATATAAACAAGTATATCGAATATAAGAGAAAGAACGGATATATCGCCGAAGGCAAGGTCGCAGCCCCCAAGACCCAGAAGCGTATCGACGCGATGCAGGAAAGCCTGAAGACCGTTGAGCTCGCGCTGAACAGCCTTGGCGAGGTCATGAAGGAGATGGACGGCCAGAGAGCCGACAACCAGAGAAAGCTCTACAGCCGTATCGAGAAGGAGCCCGCAAAGGCTCCCGCACCGAAGCAGGCTCCCGTGAAGGCCGATGCCAAAGCCCGGGGGCTCGGAAATGACGAGAATATCATCGACCTTAACGAGTCGAATATCTCGCTGGGGCTTGACGACGAGAACGAGTTCGAGATCAACACGAGCTCCAAGAAGAAGGAGCCCGCAAAGACCGAGGAAAACAAGCAGCTCCCCGCCGATGTTTCAAAGGCGATGGAGACGATCAAGAACGGCAGAGACGAGCTCGATTCCATCGTGAACGACTCTGACCGCGGCCGCTTTGAGAATGAGCTGCAAAACCAGATCAACAGCAGGAAAAAGGTGCTCGAGTATACCCTCAGCAAGGGCGAGCCCTCTGCGGATATGAAGGCACAGGCCACCGAGGATGTAGAGGAACTGGCAGCAGGCATGATAACCGCCAAGACCTTCCTCACCAGAAGCAAGAAGGATCCGACCACCATCGACAAGCTGCACGAAGAGGGCGACATCCGCATCGAGCAGGACAGGCTCAGGTTCGACTTCAAGGAAGAGGTAAGCAAGCTGAAGGACTCCACACAGTTCCAGAACTTTGCAGCCTCGAACGGCAAGGACCCCTGGGAGAACGCCAAGAAGATGCGCGATATGGCTCTCAAGAACAACGGCGACCAGCTCTACGGCGGCTACGCGAATCAGTCGGCCAAGACGCTTACCCAGAGCGCTGTCACCAACATCTCCACGAAGCTTAAGATGAAGAACGCGACAGCCGATAAGGGCAAGCTGCTCTGATCTGCTCCGGCCGAAAAAACAACAAAGCACCCCGATGTCACGCGCATCGGGGTGCTGTTGGTTTGCTGAGTTATGAGCCGCTTATCAAAGCGGGTCCTTCATGAGCTCTTCCAGTTCTTCGTCAGACTTATCATTGAGTTCATTTTCCTTGTAGAACCTTGTGATGAGCGCTCCGACGGGCTTGCCGTTATGTGTGAATACAAGGTCGTAAAGCCCTGCCTCACATTCGTCAGGGTTAAGATAAAAGCTGCCCCAGCACGCTGTCTCGTCGTCGGGGTCTTTGTTAAGGTCAAGCGCCTGTACAAAGCCTTCGCTATCCTCGGAGAGCTTGTTGTCGCGGTAGAAGGCGAGGTCGTCCTTGTGCCTGAACACCCAGCATTTCAGGCCGCTCTCGGCGTCGGTGTCGGGATAGATCTCTACCCATTCATTAAGAAGGAAAATGCAGCGCACACGTTCGGCGGGGTCCTTTGCGTTGAACTCAGCCGAACCCACCTGGTTTCCGGCCAGACGGACATTGCGAAGCACCTGCTTCTCATTCTCGTCAAGCGGGAACACGAAAAGCTTGCCCGCCTCGAGAGGCCCGAGTACCTCTTCTTCTGCCGAGGTGTTGTTGGGTGCCGCTTCGGAGTCCTGCGGGGCTTCGGTCGTAGCTGTGGTCGTGGTGGTTGTGGTCTGCTCCGCCTCCGAGGTCGGCTGCTCGGCAGCGGCTGTCGTTGTCGTGGTGGTCGTCGTGTCGGACTTGCCCGAGGACTCGTCCTTGCTTCCGCAGGCTGCAAGAGCCGCCGTGAGTGATATTGCCAGTAACATTGCCAGTGCCTTTTTCATGTTGGTTCCTCCTTTTAGTCAAACAACAAAAGCGCACCGACGGGAAAACTCCTCCCGCATAGCACGCTCGTATAAACAATATCAGACCGTGAAAAGGGCGCAGCTACGCTATGCTTGCTTGCTAAAGTGTAGCACATTGACATAGCGGTGTCAACCCCTTTTCGGCAAATGGTCTGTTAAGGCAACACCGCACGACTAACGCCTTACGGCTTTGCACGTTATAAACTTGCATATTTTCCGTCATAGTAACCAAAAACTCCTTGACTTAC
>CAMNBY010000312.1 GCA_946533615.1 uncultured Clostridia bacterium | reverse complement strand
GCCCGGGTGGATAGCCTGAGCCCCGGAGCAGAGCGCAGCGCTGATTATCCGCTCCTCGTTCAGGTAGCTGTCGTGAGCGGCGGCAGGGCCGATGCAGTAGCTCTCGTCGGCGAGGGCAACGTGCAGCGCTTCCTTGTCGGCCTCGGAATAGACAGCGACTGTGGCGATACCCATTTCCTTGCAGGCGCGTATTATCCTAACGGCGATCTCGCCTCTGTTGGCGATCAGGACTTTGGAAAACATGATTCACTCTCCTTGAGGGCAAAGGAAAACTCGGCTTTTACGCAGAGCTTGCCGTCAACGTATGCTTCGCCGCTGGCAAAGTAGAACGGGTGCTTCACTCTTGTCAGCCTGCACCGTGTCTCGATCGTGTCGCCGGGACGTACCGGGTTGCGGAACTTGACGTTATTGAGGCCTGTATAAAGCGGCATGAAGCCCTCTTTCATCTTGTCGGCGAGCAGGGCGCAGGAGGACTGTGCCAGTATCTCGCAGAGGATCACTCCTGGAACGATGGGGTACCCTGGGAAGTGACCGTTCAGGAAAAACTCGGTGCCCTTGACGTGATATTTTCCGTGGGACTCATCGTCAACAAGCTCCACCTCGTCCACCAGCAGCATATCGTCGCGGTGGGGGAGTATCTGCATTATTTCTTCTTTATTCATAGTAGTCTGCGCAGAGCGCGTCCTCCTCTCGGTTTGTTATCCATATACGCAAACGCGCACAAAGCCGTAAAAACAGCTTTGTGCAGCATTGCTATCGCTTATGCTATCTTCATCTTGAAAAGCTCGCAGCCGTAGTCAACGACCTGTCCGTTCTGCACGCAGATCTCGGTGATGATGCCGTCCTGCTCGGCAGGAAGCTCGTTCATCAGCTTCATCGCCTCGACGATGCAGAGGGTCGAGCCCTTTGTCACCTTGTCGCCGACCTTTACAAACGGGTCGGAGTTCTCCGAGGGTGCTGCATAGAACACGCCGACCATCGGCGAACGAACAATGATCTCGTCGGAAGCTGCCGCAGGTGCTGCGGGTGTCTGGACAGCTGCGGGTGCGGGAACTGCTGCGGGTGCGGCAGCTGTGAAGCTCTGCACTGCGGCTGCCCGTTCAAGCCTTACGGTGCCGTCCTTTTCGTTGATCTCGAGCGCTGAAAGATCAAGCTCCTTCATCAGCTCGGCATATTTTCTTATATCCTTTTCGTTCATCAAAGCTTACTCCTTGGGAAATGGTTATCAGTCGGTGATGCGCCTGAAAGCAACGCAGGCGTTGTGTCCGCCGAAGCCGAGAGAGTTAGAGACTGCAAGGTCGATGTCGGCCTTTACTGCGGTGTTGGGGCAGTAATTGAGGTCACAGTCCTCGTCGGGCTCGTTAAGGTTGATGGTCGGCGGGATAATGCCCTCGGTGAGCACCTTGACGCAGGCGATCGCCTCGATAGCGCCGGCAGCTCCGAGCATATGTCCCGTCATGGACTTGGTAGAGCTGATGTATGCGCGTCTGGCGGCCTCTTCTCCCATAGAGAGCTTGATCGCTTTGGTCTCGCTCTTGTCGTTGAGGGGGGTGCCTGTGCCGTGTGCGTTTATATATACTCTGTCGGAGTCCTTGTAGCCTGCCTCGTCGAGAGCTTCCTTCATTGCTCTGGAAGCGCCGCCTGCCTCGGGGTCGGGAGCGGTGATATGGTGAGCGTCGCAGGTAGAGCCGTAGCCCACAGCCTCGGCGTAGATCTTTGCGCCTCTTGCCTTTGCGTGCTCGTATTCCTCAAGGATAAGTGCTGCGCCGCCCTCGCCGATAACGAAGCCTGCTCTGCGCTTGTCGAAGGGCAGGGAAGCCGCATCGGGATCCTCGGCTGTGGAAAGAGCCTGCATATTTATGAAGCCTGCAACGCCGATAGGCGAGATAGCAGCCTCGCAGCCGCCTGTGATAGCAAGATCGGTGTAGCCGTGGCGGATAGCTCTGATGGCTTCGCCGATGGCGTTGGAGCCCGAAGCGCAGGCCGTAACTGAGGGCATTGCTGCGCCCTTGCAGTTAAAGCGTATGGCGATCATGCCTGCTGCCATGTTAGCGATCATCATAGGCACGAAGTAGGGGGACACACGCTTGGGCCCGCGCTGCATCAGCTTGTTCTGCTCTGTGCCGAAGGTGAGAATGCCGCCGATGCCCGAGCCGAAGTAAACGGAGCAGCGCTCGGGGTCGATAGTGCCCTGGAAGCCGCTGTCCTTCACGGCCTCCTCCGCTGCGGCAACGCCGAACTGTGCGTACCTGTCGGTCTTGAGCAGGTCGGCCTTTTCAAAGTAAGCGCGTGCGTCGAAGTCCTTGACCTCGGCGGCCAGCTTGGTCTTGTATTCGGTGGTGTCAAAGATCGTTATCGGGGCGATGCCGTTCTTGCCCGAAAGCATGCTTTCCCAGCTCTCGGCGGCGGTGCTGCCGATGGGCGTAACGGCGCCGATGCCTGTAACGACTACTCTGCGAAGTTTGTTATCCATTCTTGATTTTCCTTCCGTAATTACATACCCAGTCCGCCGTCAACTCTGAGCACCACGCCGGTAACATAGGACGAGGTGATGAGGAAGGCGGCTGCCTTGGCGATATCCTCGGGGGTGCCTGCGCGTCCGAGGGGGATCGAGGCAGCGAGGGGGTTGTTCTCGGCGCTGATATCAGCGGTCATGTCCGTGGCGATGAAGCCGGGAGCAATAGCGTTGCAGGTGATGTTCTTTGCAGCGAACTCACGGGCGACTGTCTTTGTCAGGCCGACGAGACCTGCCTTGGAGGCGCTGTAGTTTGCCTGTCCTGCGTTTCCGCTGAGGCCGGAAACCGATGAGATATTGACTATCCTGCCGCACTTGTTCCTGATGAACAGCTTTGAGCAGTGCTTTATCATATTGAAGGCGCCCTTGAGGTTCACGCTGATGACGTCGTCGAACTGCTTTTCGCTCATCATCATCAGCAGGCCGTCGCGGGTGATGCCTGCGTTGTTGACCAGAACGGTTACGTTGTCCATATCCTTTTTGATCTTGTCAACGGTCTCCTTGGTCTGGTCGAAGTCTGCGACGTTGCAGGTGTAGTAGTTGGCCTTGATGCCGTATTCTTTAGAAACCTGCTCGCAGAGAGCCTGCGCCTGCTCCTCGTTGCCGATGTCGAGTATCGCGATGTCGGCGCCAAGGGAGGCAAGCTCCTTGACTATTGCGGCTCCGATGCCTCTCGAGCCGCCTGTAACAATGGCTGTGTTGCCTTTAAGCATATTTATTTCCTCACTAATTCCTTTTCTCATTTACCCAGCGCTTCGGCAGCGGCCTCGAGCCCTGCAAGATCGCTGACGCAGAAGCAGCGGACGTTCTTGTCGATGCGTCCGATAAGCCCCACGAGGGTGTTGCCTGCGCCGAGCTCGACAAAGGTGTCGGCGCCTGCCTCGATCATGTTCAGCACCAGCTTCTCCCAAAGCACGGGAGATGTGATCTGGGCTGCCAGCTGGGTCTTCATGTCCTCGCCGTAGGGCAGGGCAGTAAGGTTTGAATAGAGCACCGTGTCGGGGGTCTTGAAGTCATAGTCCTCCAGGGCTGCGCGGAAATCCTCGCCTGCCTGCTTCATAAACGGGGAGTGGAAGCCGCCCGAGACCTTCAGGGGAATGGCTCTGCCGCCTGCTTCCTTGACCTTTGCGGTCAGCTCGGGGATAGAGCCCTTTGCGGCAGCGCAGGTGATCTGCCCCTTGCAGTTATAGTTCACGGGATAGCAGTCTGCTATGCCTGCGCAGATCTCCTCGACCTTTTCGTTATCCAGCTTGAGCACGGCGGCCATAGCTGCCGGGTTTTCCTCGGCGGCCTGCTGCATAAGCTCTCCGCGCTTGCAGACGATCCTGAAGCCTGTTTCGGTATCGACAGCTCCCGAATAGCTCAGGGCTGCGACCTCGCCCAGCGAGAAGCCTGCGCACATATCGGCGCTTATGCCGCGCTCGGCAAGTGCTGCGGCAGCTGCGGCCTCTACTGCATAGAGGCAGGGCTGGGTGTTCTTTGTCTGCATAAGCTCCTCGTCGGAGCCCTCGAAGCACTGCGCACTTGTTTCAGGGCGCAGCTTATCAAGCCTCTCGTACACGGCTCTTGCGGCCTCGGAGGCTTCATAAATATCCTTTCCCATGCCGGGACGCTGGGCGCCCTGACCGGAGAAAACGAAGGCTATCTTACCCATTCGCCTGCTCCTTTCAGCAGGGGCTCTGCGCCCTCTGCCAGCTCTCTCACTATCTCTGCTGCGGGCTGGACCTTCTTGACCATAGCCGCGGCCTGACCGCTGAGGAAGCAGCCGCCGTCGTTATCGCCGTCAACGACGGCCTTTCTGAGCGAGCCTGCGCCGAAGGCCTCGAGCTCCTCGTCGGTGGCGGGGGAATATTCAAGCTTCAGATATTCCCTCTGGAAATTGGTGCGCAGGGCTCTTACGGGGTGTCCGAGCCTTCTGCCCGTTACCATTGTGCAGAGGTCCTTTGCTTTGATTATCTTTTCCTTATACACGGGGTTTATGCTGCACTCATCGGCCGCAAGAAAGCGCGTGCCGACCTGTACCGCACAGGCTCCGAGCATAAAAGCAGCCGCAACGCCTCTGCCGTCGGCGATACCGCCTGCGGCAATGACGGGCAGCGAAACTGCGTCGGCTATCTGGGGCACCAGCACCATGGTAGAGAGCTCGCCGATATGGCCGCCGCTCTCACCGCCCTCAGCAATGACCGCCGAAGCGCCGAGCCTTTCCATAAGCCTTGCGAGTGCTACGGACGCTACGACGGGTATCACCTTGATGCCTGCGTCCTTCCACATCTGCATATATTTTGAGGGGTTGCCTGCCCCTGTTGTTACAACGCTGACACGCTCCTCGGCTGCAACAGCTGCCACTTCGTCCGCAAAGGGGCTCATGAGCATTATGTTCACGCCGAAAGGCTTGTCGGTAAGCTCCTTGGCTTTCCTTATCTGCTCGCGGACATAGGCGCCGTCGGCGCTGCCTGCGGCAATGATGCCGAGGCCGCCGCCGTTGGAAACTGCTGCGGCAAGTCTGCCGTCAGCTATCCACGCCATTCCGCCTTGCAGTACGGGATATTCGATGCCGAGCAGCTCACAGATACTGCTTTTTATCATGGGCTCAGTCCTGCTTGCTCTCGATGAAATCTACCAGCTCGCCAACTGTCTCTACCTTCTGGTCAAGCTCGATCTCGATGCCGATCTCGTCCTCAAGGTTCATCATGAGGTCAACGGTGTCGAGGGAGTCGATACCCAGATCTCTGAAGGTGGACTCGGGCTTGATCTCAGAGGGATCGCACTCTATTCTTTCTGCAATGATCTTAGCAACGGTCTCAAACATAATTCAAATCCTCCATTAATATAATAAAGTATAGTTTGATCATAGTGACCTAAACTAATAATATCATCATGCTCCCGATTTGTCAATGAATGGTGTTTTCTTTTTATAATTTATTCATATTTACAAGCTTCCATAATATGACAAAAATCATCTTTTTGCTTTTTGCCGCGAAAAAACGGATCCCGCAGAGCTGTCTCTGCGGGATACGGCGTAAATATGCGGTTTTGCTGTCTCTTTCTTTTTATCTGTCCGACCTGCCGCGGATCATTGAGCGGCTCATGAAATAGGTTATCAGGAAGTACCCGCCATAGATCAGCAGGATGATAACAGCGGTGAAGATCATCGAGCTCACGAAGCCTTCCTTGATGAAGAAATCGAAGAGGCGCTTCGAGAATTTCATGCCCGCAGCGGTGTGTATGCAGGCCAGCAGCATCGGAAGGAGGAAGAAGATGCCTGTCTGGCGGAAGAGCGAGCGGGTAATGTCGCGCTCGTCGGTGCCGATCTTTCGGAGTATCTCGTAGCGGGTTGTGCTGTCGGCGGTCTCCGAGAGCTGCTTGAGGGCGAGAATGGCACCGCTGCTTATCAGGAACACGATGCCGATGTAGAGCGCCAGGAAAGTACCCATCGCGCCGACGCCGATCGACTCGTCGCCAAGCTGGAGCTTTGTGAGCTCTCCCGCGTATTTGTCGGCGGGCTCTTCGCCGTCTCCGCCAAGAACGGAATCGGTGTTGAAATCCTTGAAGGCGTCCTCGAAGGCCGCAAGGAAGCGCTCGTCGGCTTTGCGCTTGGCCTTCTTGCCTGTTTCGCTGTACATACCGGAGTAGTGCTCGTACATCACCTTTGCGCCCTCGGCTGCCTTGTCGGGGACGATGATGACACCGGGGTTGCCGCGGGAGACCGAGATCAGCACGAAGCCGTCCACGCACTTGTCGTAGGCGTTTTTAAGCTTATGGCCGTTGAACTCTATCTCGGTGCCGTCGGCGAGAGCCTTGTCAAAGACGGGCATTATGTCGTCCACGTTGCACAGCATGGCGAACTCGTCGTCCTTGAGTGAGATCCTTTCGTCGTCGGTGCCTCTCAGGTCGAGCAGGGCGTTGTACTCGCTGACCGTATAGGCAGGCAGCGTGGATCCCGAGGGCACGACGAATATCCCGTTCTGCTCGATCTCGGTGTATTCCTGCAAATGGCTGCCCATCAGGTCTTCGACCTTTACGCCGCCGCCGTACATGGTCACGGAAACGTGCCTGTCGCAGTAGTCCTCGGGCTCGTAGCCTGCGGCGCGGAAGACGTCCTCGCAGCTTTTGAGACCGCCTTCGGTCTTGTCGTAATAGCTTATCTCAAAGTCCACGGGGCAGTATTTCTGCAGGCCCTCGTTGAGCGTTCTTCTCAGCGAGAAGGACACCGACAGCAGGCAGATAGTCACGAAGAGCATCAGGCAGATGATCGTCATTGAAAGCACCATCGTGTTGATGCGGCTGCTTATCTGGCGGACTGTGAAGCAGTTCAGGCCTCTGAAATAAGAGCGCTTCCGGCTCATCGCCGCCCTCAGCAGCAGACCCGAGACAGAGCGGAACAGCAGGTAGGTGGTGACGCTGCCTATAACGATGCACACAAGAATGACATTGTTGGTAAGGGGAGCCTTGCTCCAGCCCACGCGCCAGTAGGCCCAGCCCAGAGCGGCGGCTGCCGCAAAGAACATCACGATGCTGACGATCGGGCTGCGCAGCCTGAGCTCCTCGGAGCGCCTGCCGCGGCTTATCAGGTCGATCAGCTTGCAGCGGCTTATGCTGATGCTGTTGAAGATCATCACCACAAGGTACATCAGTCCGAAATAGATGATCGTTTTTACTGTTGCGCTTCCCGAGAAGGTGAACTTGAAGGAGGTCATGTCCGCCTCGAAGAGGTTGACGACCATTGCGCTCATCAGCTGCGAGAGGCCGACGCCTATCACAAGTCCCGCAGCCAGCGAGCCCAGTCCGATGAGGATGGTCTCGAAAAGCAGTATCGCCGAAACGCGGGTCTTGCTCATGCCGAGGGTCAGGTAGATGGCGAACTCGCGGTGGCGGCGCTTCATAAGAAAGCGGCTGGCATAGACGATCAGCATTCCCAGCACCACAGACACGAACACGCTGACCGCCGAGAGGATAGTATTCATCTGCTTGATGAAATCGTCCGTGACCTTTGAAACGTCAAGATAGGCGGTCTGGGTCTCGATCGCGTTGAAAACGTAGAACACCGCAACGCCGATGAGCAGGGTGAAAAAATAGATCGCGTAGTCACGCAGGCTGCGCTTGATGTTGAGCAGCGGCAGTTTAAAGAGCATCGCTCACGTCACCTCCCAGCAGGGCAACAACGTCGATTATCTTGTCGAAGAACTGCTTGCGGCTGTCGCTGCCGCGGCTCAGCTCGTGAAAGAGCTTGCCGTCCTTGATGAAGATAACGCGCGAGGCGTAGCTTGCGGTGAAGCTGTCGTGAGTTACCATCATGATCGTGGTGTCAAGCTCGCTGTTAAGGTATGTAAAGCGCTCGAGCAGCTGTCTTGCGGACTTTGAGTCGAGGGCGCCTGTGGGCTCGTCGGCAAGCACGAGCTTGGGCTCGGTGATGATGGCTCTTGCCGAAGCCACGCGCTGCTTCTGGCCGCCCGACATCTGGTAGGGGTACTTGTCCAGCACGTCGCTGATGCCGAGCTGCTCGGCGACGGTCTTTACTGCGGGCGGGATCTGCTCGGCGGGCTTTTTGAGTATCGACAGCGCCAGCGAGATATTCTCGGAGGCTGTCAGGGTGTCGAGCAGGTTGAAGTCCTGAAAGATGAAGCCGAGCTTTTCGCGCCTGAATTTGTTCAGCTGCCTGCCCTTGAGCGAGGTTATGTCCTCGCCGTCAAGGAAGATGCTGCCCGAGGTGGGGCGGTCGATGGTCGAGATGCAGTTGAGCAGGGTGGTCTTGCCGCTGCCCGAAGCGCCCATTATCGCGACGAACTCGCCCTTGTCAACGCTAAACGAGATGTCGTCGATAGCTTTTGTAAGGTTTGATCTGCTGCCGTAGTATTTGATTATCTGCTGTATCTTCAACAGTTCCAAATTTAAAACTCCCTTCCGTCAGATGCGGTTTGTGCTGATACTATCATACAGCATTTCGGGGCGGTTGTCGATAATCCAAGATTACCTAACCTTACATTTTTGTAACCTTGGAAAAACGCAAGCCTCCCGCGCTGTCTGCGGAAGGCCTTTGGCGCTATTCGGTGACGATGAACCTGTTCTTGCCGAAGGTGATCGAGATCTCGGTATAGCTGCCGCGGACGGAATCGGCCGAGATGCTGTGGCCGAGCCTGCGGCAGAGCTTGTCGGCGATGTAGAGCCCCATGCCCGTTGAGCGCGAGCGGCTCCTGCCGTTCTGTCCCGTGAAGGATTTTTCAAAGATGTAGGGCAGGTCGGTCTCGGGTATGCCGATGCCGTTGTCGCGGAAGCGCAGCACCGTTTTGTCGGGAAAGTCCTCGGCTCTGACGGTTATCTCGGGGCGGCGCTCGTCGGAAACATATCTGATGCTGTTCGCGATGAGCTGTCCAAGGATATAGCACAGCCACTTTTCGTCGGTCATCACGCTCACGTCAAGCCCCTCGGCCGAGAGGCCGATGCCCCTTTCCTGAAGCTCGCTGCGGTATCTTACGGCGACCTCGGAGAAGGCCTTTTGCAGGGGGACTTTTTTTATCAGGTAGTCCTTTTCGGCGCTGCCGCTTCGGGCGTAGTAAAGCACGTTCTCTATCAGGTCGTCGAGCCGCTGGAGCTGCTCTGTGTAGCGGGTGCTGCCGTCGTTGTGACACATCAGCTGCAAGCCTGCCACGGGAAGCTTTACCTCATGGACCCACAGCTCGATATATTCGCGGAAGTCGCGCCCCTGTCTTTCAAGCTCTGCTATCCGCGAGTACATTGCCCTGTCGGCCTCGCGTACCGCATTGCAGATCAGCCGCCCCTCAAGGAACTCGGGCTCGTCGAGGACCTCTGCGAGCAGGTATTTTTCCTCAAGCTCCTCGAGGCAGGAATTGAGCTCGCTGTAAAAGCGGCGCCTGCGGAAATAGTCCCAGAGGGTGACGGAAACGGCCCCCAGCCCGAGCAGCACAGCCGTTGCTGCGATCGCAGGCACGGGGATACGGAAGGCCGAAAGAAATATCAGCACCAGCGCCAGCGTTCCAAGGCTGATGAACACGGCGGGCAGCCTGTCCTTTAAGTATTCGCTCAGCTTCATTTCAGCACATACCCCTGTTTCTTCCGTGTTTCGATCGCGTCGGGCAGGCCAAGCTCCGAAAGCTTTGCCCGCAGGCGGCTGATGTTCACCGAGAGGGCGTTGTCGTTTATATATTCCGCGTTGTCCCAGAGGACGGTCATCAGCTCGTCGCGGGTGACGATCTCGCCCTGCCTGTCAAGCAGCAGCCCGAAGATCAGCATCTCGTTTTTTGTCAGCACCTGCTCC
>CAMNBY010000311.1 GCA_946533615.1 uncultured Clostridia bacterium | reverse complement strand
TTCAAGGAGAATTTGGGTAATATGACGGAAAATATGCAAGCAGATAGCGTGCAAAGGCGTTAGCCGGTGGTTGTGCGGTGTTGCCTTTACTTTTTCAGCTTTTCGGCCTTGGTGGCTTGCAGGTAGCTGGCCTCGAGAGCCTCGGGAGGCACCGCCACATCGGGTCTTGCGAGGAAGGCCTGACACAGAGCCGAGGCCTTTTGCAGCCTGTCGGCGGCGGGAGCAAGCAGCACGTTTTTCTCGTCCGCGAAATACTTTTCCTTGATCTCGGCGCAGCGGTCTCCCGTGAGCAGCAGGGGAGAGGAAACGTCCAGCGCCTCAAAAAACTCCGCCTCGTCCCTGACGGCGTCGGGAACAGCGCAGCCGAGGCTGCCGCTCGTGCTCTCGTAAACTCCGCAGTAGACCACATCGGGTCTTGCATACATCACGGGAACTATCCTTCCGATGAACGCCGCACTTGACCACGCCAGCGCTTCAAGTGTCGAGACCCCCGCACATTCAAGCTTCGGGCAGCCCATGCAGAGCCCCTTGACAGCCGCGATGCCTATCCTGAGCCCCGTGTAGGAGCCCGGCCCCTTTGCACAGACCACGGCGTCGATCTCCGAGAGCTCCAGCCCGCAGTCCGCCAGCAGCTCCTCGGCCATCGGGAGTATGATCTGGGAGTGCGTCAGCTTTGTGTATACGGTCTTTTCAGCCAGCAGCCGCTCCTCGGTCATCACAGCGCAGGAGGCTGTTTTACCCGAGGTGTCTATCCCCAATATCGTCAAATCTGTCATCTCCTTCTGCTGAAAGCCTTATCAGCCGCTCCTCGTCCGAAAGGCGCTCAAGGCTTATGTACACGGTGCCCTTCGGCAGGGCTCCCGCAATGTTCTCGCTCCACTCGACCGCAAGAGCAGCGCCCTGCTCAAGATAGTCGTAGAAGCCGATGGCATCAAGCTCCTCCTCGGAGCCGATGCGGTACATATCAAAGTGGCAGAGCGGCGTCCTGTCGCCGTTTTCGTAGACGTTCACCAGCGCAAAGGTCGGCGAGGTGACTTCGTCCCCGAGCCCCATCCCGACGGCTATCCCTCGGGTGAGGGTGGTCTTGCCTGCGCCCAGCCCTCCGCGGAAGGCAACAACGTCGCCGCCCCTGAGCCTTGCGCCTATTCTTTTTCCAAGCTCAACGGTCTCGGCCGCCGAGTGTGTCACGATCTCTGTCATTTTGTTCACCTGTGGTATTGATTATCGCTTTTTCAGGCCGCAGCAGGTCGTGCGTCCTTCTTTTTGTTCCTGATGATCTTCCAGATCTTTCTTGCAGCGAGCAGCACAACGCCCGTCAGCAGGTTCTTGAAGCCGTAGCCGACGCAGAGCCCGATCATCTTCCGGAACACGGAATTGATGAAGTCGCTCATGGAATCGTTGAGCACCCTCACTCCGTCGCCGAGCATAGCCGCACCTGCCAGCGATAACAGCAGCATGAGCAGCCCCGAGATAAAGTAGGGGAAGCTCAGGTTGCGCAGCTTCTCGCGGCTGAGCAGCAGTATCAGCAAAAACATCACGCCCGTGAGCAGCAGACCGCCCAGCAGCACCAGAATGATATAGGCAAAGATCTTCATAAATTCCTCGGAGACCTCGTCGGTGTACTCGGTCAGGTCAACGTTGCTGCTGACGGCGTCTGTTACCGTGGCAAGTATGCTCTCGATCTTTGCGCGCGATATGTTAGCGTTTCTGGCCTCTACAAAGGTGTATATGCTCTGTGAGTAATCCTCTTCAAAATACTTGGCGTTCAGCTTCAGCTGCTCGCCTGAATAGAGCTGGTCGATGATCTCCTCGGTCTCCTTCTGCAAAAGATCAGGCAGGATCACTGTGTCAAGAAGGTCGTCGAGCAGTCCGTCTATCATCTCATCGCGGTAGCTGCTTTTGTAGTATTCGTCCTTTACGGCGCTCTTGACCTCGTCGGTGATCCCCTTGTACACGCCCTTGCTGCTGAGCTCTTCCTTCATGTACTCGTTGTTCATCAGCGTACTGCCGAGGGTGCCTATAAGCATGGTGACACACATCGCGAGCGCCGAGACTATCACCGCAAGGATAAGTATGATGGTTTTTATTATCTTCTTCGTCTTTTTCATGACCGCTTATTTCTCGGTCTCTGCAAACTGGCTCTCGTGCCTTGTGAAGAAGTCTGTCCTCGGCGGCAGGAATTTAAGCTTGTGGCCTTCCTCGGTGAAGGCGCTGAGAGGCTCGAAGATGGTCTCCCACGACCATATCCTCTCATCGACCTGTAAATATTCCCTGAGCTTTTCGGTGCCGAAGGGAGCCATCGGGTGAAGCAGTACGCCTGCTGTCCTGACTATGTGGAACACGTTCGCCAGCGCCTGCGCAAGCTCCTCACGGGTCTGGTTCTCGGGGTCGAGCGCCTTGGACATATACTTGCTGCCGCTGCGGATATAGCTGTCCAGCACATAGGTACACTGGTGGAAAGCGAACTTTGCCATAAAGCGCTCGTAGTCAAGCACTGCCTTTTTGGCGTCGGCCATTATCTGCTCGTCGGGGGCAATGCGCGGCAGAACGCCGTCGAGCTCCTTCTGAGTGGTGTAGAAGGCTGTGCGGATAATGCGGTTGTAAACGTTAGAGAGCAACAGGCCTTCCTTTACAACGGGGTCGGCCTCGTCGGGCTTGGCCTCGGGATTGAAGGGCTTCGGCATGAAGCTGACCGAGCGCTGACCGAGACCGAGGCTCAGCCAGTGCATACGCAGCTGCTCGGGGGTGTAGTAGTTCAAAAGGTCATCGGCCATCGGCGGCTTTACGGCGCCTGAGCTCGAGGCCTTCTTGTCGAGGAAAAGAATGTGGTGGTTCGCAACGATCACGGGCAGCTGAAGCTCGCCGTCTTCGGGGTCGGCTGTCTTTTCGGCGGCCTGCTGCTGTGCCATCCACATCGCAGGCTCGGCAACGCCGTAGAAATAGATATTGTCCTGACCGATGAACTGGTATACCGTTGAATCCTTGCTGCACCAGTAGTCGCGCCACTCGTCGCGGCTGCGGCCCTGCTGCTCAAGATAGGTCTGAGTGAAGGAGATCGGCGCCCACAGGCTCTCGGGCCATACCCACACAGTAAGCTCCTCGCCGCCCTCTTCAAAGGTCGGAGCGGGCACGCCCCACTCGATGTTGCCGGTGAGGCGGAAGGGCACCAGCTTTTTGCCTGTGCGGAAGCGTATGCCGTTCTTTGCCAGTATGCGGCTGGCCTCGTCACAGTCCGCAAGCTTCTCGAAGCCGATAGTGAACGAGGGCTTTTTGGGCTCCTCGATGTATTCGTGCGCGGGCAGGGTGTCCTTTATCTCAAGGTATTTTTCCTCGAACTCCCGCTTGACGTAGATCACGGGGGGCTTGAGGAATTCGGAGATCGTCTTTGTGACAACGGGGCGGACGTCCTTGCGGCGGCTGAGTGTTCCGACCCAGTCCTGCAAGAGCTTTTCGTAATCCGTCAGCTTGAAGTACCAGTTTGTGACGGGCTTCATGGTCGGGCGGTCGCCTGTAAGGGTGCTGACAGGGTCGATAAGCGCCTCGGGCATATACTGGTGTCCGAGATCGCACTCGTCGGCGTAGCCCTTTTCGGACTGGCAGCCCTCGACGGGGCACTTTCCGATGACCTGTCTGCCGTTCAAGAAAACTCCCGCCTTCTCGTCAAAGAACTGCATGGTGGAGATCTTCTCGAGCTGTCCCTTTTCAAAAAGCGAGGTCATGAATTCCTTTGTGTACTCTGCGTGTATCTCCTTCGAGCGTCCGAGACCCGAGGCCGCAAAGAGGTTCGGAGCTATGCCGTAGCGGTCGAGCGTTGCCTTCTGCTTGTCGTGATTTGTGCGGACAAAGTCGGTAAGGCTGCCGCTGAATTCGCCGCGCTCGCTTTTCTGTCTCCAGTTCTCGGCAATG
>CAMNBY010000310.1 GCA_946533615.1 uncultured Clostridia bacterium | reverse complement strand
TTTCAAGGAGAATTTGGGTAATATGACGGAAAATATGCAAGCAGATAGCGTGCAAAGGCGTTAGCCGGTGGTTGTGCGGTGTTGCCTATAAAAAAGGACGCGACCTGCGTCCTTTTTCTTTTATCGTTCTTACCCTGCCGCACAGGTGCAGGGCTCAGGCGCCGCCTGCTCGTCCTTGCGGTGCATCTCCTTGTTCGTGAAGAAGCCTATCCCAAGCATTATCGCCATGAATATCCACACCGCGGGCTCGGAGATTATTATGCCCTTGTAGCCGATGCGGGGCGCCAGTATCTTCGCGACCGCAAGCTTTCCGGCAAGCTCGATGAAGCTTGACACCACGGGGAATAGCTTCGCATCCACGCCCTGCAAGGCGTTGCGGAAAACTATCACTATCCCGAGAATGAAATAAAACGGCGTGTTGAAGCGCAGATATTTCGTCGAGAGCTCGATAACATAGGGCGTGTCCATTCCCGTGACTATCCTGATGAACACGGGCGCCAGCAGATAATTTGCGATGATCGACACCGCCGCCCATATCCACGAGAGCAGCGTGGAATCAATGAAGCCTTTACGAACGCGGGAGTATTTCCCTGCGCCGAAGTTCTGGCCGCAGAAATTTGCGGCTGAAGCCCCGAACACCGAGAAGGGAAGCATGAACATCTCGCTGACCTTTCGCGAGGCCGTGTGAGAAACTATCGTCTGCGTCCCGAAGATGTTGATAGCGCCCTGCATTATCAGCGAGCCGATGCCCACCAGCGAGATCATCAGCCCCATTGAAAAGCCCGAGGCGTACATTCCGAAGGCAAGCTTCTTGCCGAAGCGGAAGTGCCGCGCCTGCGGTATCAGCTCGCGGTGCCTGCGCAGCATATAGACGATGCAGGTGATAACGCTTGCCAGCTGGGAGATCAGCGTCGCAAAGGCCGCCCCCTCAACGCCCATTCCGAACACCCTTATGAACAGCAGGTCGAGCCCGATGTTCAGCACCGTAGAGATCACAAGGAACACCAGCGGCATCACGGTGTCGCCGACAGCACGCATCACGGCGGCGCTGATGTTGTAGCACATCGAGACAGCCATTCCGGCAAGTATCACCCTGATATAAGAGGCCGCCTCGTCAAAGATGTCGGGCTGAACGTTTATCCCGTGAAGCAGCGGATCAAGGAACAGCAGGCTGCCTGCGGTCAGCACAAAAGCGGTGCCGAAGCCCAGAACGATCGTCGCCGCGACTGTTTTCTTCATGCCTTCGGTGTCGCGTGCGCCGAAGCAGCGAGCCGTCGTCAGCGCAAAGCCGCTTGTCAGGCCGTTCAGAAACCCGATGACCACCGAGTTTATCGACGAGGTCGCCCCGACAGCCGCCAGCGCCTCTTCTCCAAGGAACTGTCCGACTATCCTTGTGTCGGCAAGATTGTAGAGCTGCTGAAAAATGTTCCCCAGCAGCAGAGGGATAGCAAAAAGCAGTATCAGCTTTGCGGGCCTGCCCTGTGTCAAGTCTTTCATACTTCACCTTCAAATAATAATATTCATATAATCATACCTGTTTTCTTACCCGAGATAGTATAGCACTTTGCGCAGCCCTTTGCAATGAATTATTATGGGTCAAATTTACAACTTTTTGTTAAGGCAGCACCGCACAGCTCCTGTGCGTCAGATGCGTTTGCCGATAGTTGTGCGGCGTTGCTTTAAGAAAACGTTTTGCAAAGCACTTGCAAAAATCGTACAGCTGTGTTATACTATGAGTATACGATTATCGGAATAATCTGAAAGGAATGTTTTTTTATGGCTGATATCCTTGTTACTGGCGGCGCCGGATTTATCGGCAGCCACACCTGCGTCGAGCTGCTCGAGGCAGGCTATGACATCATCGTGGTCGATAATTTCTCAAACTCCAAGCCCGAGGCGCTCAACCGCATAAAGAAGATAACGGGCAGGGACTTCAAATTCTACGAGGCGGATATCCTCGACCTTGATGCTATGAACAGGATCTTCGACGAGAACAGCATCGACGCCGTGATACACTTTGCAGGTCTTAAAGCTGTCGGCGAGAGCGTTCAGAAGCCCGTCGAGTATTACCACAACAACATCACGGGCACCCTCATGCTAATCAAGGCGATGCGTGCTCACGGCTGCAAGAGGATAGTTTTCTCCTCCTCCGCCACTGTCTACGGCACTGAAAATAAGGTGCCCTACGTTGAGACAATGCCGACTCACACCTCTACAAACCCCTACGGCTATACAAAGGTTATGATCGAGCAGATACTTCAGGACGTCTTTGTTGCGGACAACGACTGGAGCATCTCGCTGCTGAGATATTTCAACCCCATCGGCGCTCACAGCAGCGGCCTCATCGGCGAGGACCCCAACGGCATCCCGAACAACCTCTTCCCCTACATCGCTCAGGTGGCAGTTGGCAAGAGGGAGTATCTCGGCGTGTTCGGCAATGACTACGACACTCCCGACGGCACAGGCGTCCGCGATTATATCCACGTTGTCGATCTTGCAAGAGGCCATCTCTGTGCCGTGAAGTATGTGCTCGAAAACAAGGGCGTCGAGGCCGTGAACCTTGGTACGGGCAAGGGCTCCAGCGTGCTGGACGTGCTGCATTCCTTCGAGAAGGCCTGCGGCAGGGAGCTGCCATATAAGATAATGCCCAGACGTGCAGGCGACGTTGCCTGGTGCTATTCCGACCCGACAAAGGCTCGCGAGCTTTTCGGCTGGGAGGCGAAGTACAACATGGACGATATGTGCCGCGACGGCTGGAACTTCGCTAAGAAGAACCCCAACGGCCTCTGATCGGAGGGCGCTATGTTCAGGATAGGACACGGATATGACGTTCACAGGCTGGTGCATGACAGGCCGCTTATCATCGGCGGCGTCGAAATACCCCACACCCTCGGGCTGCTGGGCCATTCGGACGCTGACGTGCTGCTTCACGCGGTTATGGACGCTTTGCTCGGGGCTGCGGCTCTGGGCGACATCGGCCAGCATTTTCCCGACACCGACCCCGCCTACAAGGGCGCCGACAGCCTTGAGCTTACCCGCCGCGTCGCGGCTCTGCTTGACGAAAAGGGCTATCGGGTAGTGAACGTGGACTCGACGGTCTGCGCTCAGGCGCCTAAGCTCAAGCCCCACATAATGGCGATGCGCCTCAATATTTCTGCCGCCCTCGGGATAGACGCCGACGCGGTATCTGTCAAGGCCACCACCGAGGAAGGCCTCGGCTTCACGGGAGAAATGAAAGGTATCTCAGCCACGGCTGTCGCCCTGATAGAAAAGAAATAATCTCAAAACGAGTACAAAAAAGCGGACACTTTGCGATGTCCGCTTTCTTTTTATGAGCTTTATTCTTCCTCTGCGATGTCAGCGCCGCCCTCGTACTGGAAGCTGTTGGGGCCGTAGTTGTAGTAATCGGGCTCCTCGTCGGGCAGAGTGATCTCGCCGTCGAACTCCTTGTCAAAGGCCTTCTGCATCTTGCTGTAGTCGATGCTGGGCTTGTAATCGTCGGGAACGACGTCATCGGGCCACTCGTCGGGATATTCGGGCTCGGCTTCGTTGTCGTTGATGCCGATGGACAGTGTGATCTGCTTTTCGTCCTTGCTTATCATCGGATCGCTGATCGAGAAATAGTAGCGCTCGCTGGAGAGCATATTCATAATGTCCGTGATCTGCGAGGAGTAGAACACAGCCTCCGTGTCCTCGGGAACGTCAAAGGTCAGATAAAGTGCGCTCTCCTTGTCCTTGATGGCCTTAGAGATAAGCTTGGGCAGGGAGTAAACGTCCTCTACCTTCTTGGCGTTCATCATAACGTAGTTGTACTTTGTTGCGGTACACTCGTGGAAGTCGGAAGGATCCCAGGGATAGCCGCCGCCCTCCTTGACAGCGTCGGTGACGTTGAAGTTTGAATAAACAGGGTTCTGGTCGCCGCCGTCAAAGGTTATGTCAACATGGTACCAGTCGCCGTCGATCTTGACGAGGTTCCAGGCGTGCTCGCCGTTCTCGGTGGAGTGGATTATCTCGCACTCGATGCCAAGCACGTCCATGAAGAGCTTGAAGGTAGTGGCGTTGCCAACACAGATCGTCGAGTGATCGTGGAAGAAGCCGTAGGGGTTGTGGGAGTTGTCCCCTTCCTCGCCTTCCTCGTCCATGTCAACGGGGTTCAGCTGGTCGTTGTTGAAGCTCCTGCCGTAGAAAATATAGTCATAGACCGCTTTTTCCTTTTCGTACTCGCTCATGCCGTCCTTGATGATCTCGTCAACGGCCTTTACAAGACTTTCGTATATGTATTTGTCCTTCTTATCCGTCAGGGCAGAGGCGTCTTTTTTCTTGTAAGCCTCGACCACGGCGGTGTCGTCGTAGACCTCGTGATAGTCTTCGCCGAACTCGAACTCGGCGGTCTTTTTCTCAAGGTCATCGACCCTTGCCGAAAGCAGCTCGATCTGCTTGGTCAGTTCCTCGATCTCCTTGTCCTTGGCGTCTTGTGAGGAAGCCTCGTCCTTGCTCTCGGTGTTCTCCGCAGCAGCAGAGTCTGTCGCAGAGGCAGCAGCCGAGCTGTCAGAGCTGTCCTTGTCCGAGCAGGCCGAGAGCGAGGCCAGCATCATCACCGCAGCAGCGGCAGCCAGCAGGCGTTTTGTTGTGTTTTTCATTGTCAGGTCTCCTTATTGCAGTTTTTCTTTTATGATCTTTTCTATCTCGTCGGCGCTGTCAGAGATGATGAACACCGCCGCATCGCCTGCTGCAAAGATTCTTGCGTTCTCTATCTTCGGCAGCTCCTCGGGGGCGTAGCCGTTGAAGTCGTTGTAGCGGGTCTGTTTTCGGGCGTCGAACATTCGCAGCTGCTTGTCTGTGTCGCCGTCGGCGGGATAAACGATCGACACCTCGTCGGCAAGTCCGCCGCCGTTGTTGAAGACGATCATCGCGTCCTTCAGGTCGCTTTCCTCGCAGGCGTAGAGCTTTCGGCAGTTTTTCGAGAAAAGGGAAGACCCGTACACCACCGAGCCAGTAAGCTTTTCGGGATAAGCCGCCATCAGCTCGTCAGCAAGAGGCTGGAGGGCGCTCTCTGCGGCTTCGGCCGTGCTTTCGTCGGCGGAGCTGTCGGCATTCTCTGCGGGGGCTTCGGAGTCCGAGCCTTCGGGGGTGCTGTCGGTCTGTGCCGCAGCAGCGGAGGTGTCGGCCTTTGTCACCTGAGGCGCCGAATCTGCGCTGTCGCCGCAGGCCGCAAGTCCCAGCGCAAGCAGCAGGGCAGCCGCACCTGTAACTATCTTTTTCATGTCGTTGTTCCTTTCTGTCCGTGTATATTTATAATGTATCTTATGAAATAAGTATATCACCGCAGCGCGGAAATTTCAATAGTAATAAATGCTAAAGAACAGATTTATATAAGCTTGCTTTGTGAAATAATTGACGAATTGCAAAAACGCTGCATCATTTTACGTTTTGTTTAAGGCAACACCGCACGACCCGGGGCTAACGCCTCTGCACATCATCTGCTTGCCAGCTTTCCGTCATATTACCCAAATTCTCCTTGACGTTGCGCAAAGCGAAGCACACTTCG
>CAMNBY010000309.1 GCA_946533615.1 uncultured Clostridia bacterium | reverse complement strand
TTTCAAGGAGAATTTGGGTAATATGACGGAAAATATGCAAGCAGATAGCGTGCAAAGGCGTTAGCCGGTGGTTGTGCGGTGTTGCCTATACTCATAGACCTTGATAGAGTCGCGGATACCTTCGTTAAGGAAGGAGTCGTAAAGATTAGACCACTTTACGGCAAACTCGGTGCCCTCCTCCAGCAGAGGCATAAAGTTGTTTGCAAAGGCGGAGTTGCGGCCCATTTCCTTGTTGCCGACGATCCTTCTCAGCGGCAGCTCGAGCAGGCCGAGCCGTACCTCGGCGGTGCAGTCCTTGATCTCGGGCATCTCGTCGAGCACAGGCAGATAAGGCGACGCGCCGACTCTCTTTGCTTCCTTGACGGCGTCCTCGCCAAGCTTCTTGGCGGCCCTGTAATCCTCTCTCTTTGATTATCCTCCTGACTTAAAGTGTTATCGAAAGCACGTTCAGCCCAAGCACATAGTTGTATTCCATTCCCGTGCTAATGCGGCTGACCATTCTGATGCCTATGTTGTGGGTCCTGTCATCGGGGGCGAAGAGCTTTGCATATTCCTTCGGGTCAAAGGGCTTGCAGGTGTCCTTGAAGCGAATAAGCATCCCGCCGTCCTTTAGCACCACCCTGATGTCAACGCTGTTCTTCTTTCCCTTGACAAAGCCGTGGCTGACGATGTTCCCTGCCATCTCCTCGATGCAGAGCCCGCCGTAATACGAGCGCTTGTAGTCAAGGCCGTGAGCTGTGCAGAACTGTATCTCGCCCTCCGAGGTCTCGAGCACGTCGTCCTCGCTCTTGATGGAAATATCCATCCTGTCCTCCTCGGGGACGCCGAAGCCCTCGCGCAGCACCAGCATATCCTCGATGCTCTTTGGGAAGCGCCTGCCGACGATGACTGTATAGATAAGTATAGCCGCCAGCGGGAAAAAGCCTGCTGCCACCTGTGCGATCCAGATGCCCAGTGCCCCTGCGATCGGCGCAAGTATCAGGCTCATCACCACAATGCCCACACAGCCGTCCAGCACCGATGCGATGTTGACTATCTTCATTCTGTCGGTACACTGATAGTAATTTGCAAAAATGACAAACAGACAGCTCAGCGGCATAGACAGGGGGAATATCCTGAAATACTGCAAGGTCAGGGTGTAGACCTCGGCGCTCTTGTCGGGGCAGAATATCCCCGTGAACACATTCGCCAGAGCTATCGAGACCGCGGCGACTCCCGCCACAAGCCCGACGCCCTTGAAAAGCGCGGTCTTCATTATCATCAGCAGCCCTGCGCGGTCTTCCTCGCCCGAATAGACGCTGACCAGCAGCCTTGTGGCCGAGGCTACGCCTGCGGTAACTGCAAAATAAGCGCAGCCGAAGGTACCGACCGCAGAATATGCCGCAAGTGCGTCCGTGCCCGCAAAGTGGAGTATCAGCTTGTTCATCGCAACGCCCCTGATCGTGAGGCAGAGCTACACGACCGCTCCCGGAATGCCTATGCGGAGCATCTCTTTGAGATAAGAAAAGTCAATGCTGCGAACGCAGAACCTTATCGCGGCCTTGTCCGTGAAATAGTAGGTGGCCTGGATAATGCAGAACACCCAGCTGCTGATAGACGTCGAGAGCCCGAGCCCGAACATTCCCATATCAAGCACCTTGACAAAAAGGATATTGAGGGACACGTTCAGCACAGCCATCACAGCAATTCCGATATAGGTGCGCTTCTCCTGCTGCTCGAGCTGCAGGAACACCGACAGCTGCGAGGCAAGCATCGCGCCCGTGATCCCGAAGGACATCGCTCTCAGATAGGCCACCAGCCCGTCGAGCGTCTCGCTGTCTGCGCCAAGACCCTTTGCGATAAGCGTCGGCACCGATGAATTTTCCCGCTATCGCTCCGTCGATGATGGAGTTCACGCTGCCGACCGCGACAAGAATTATCTGCACAGGCAGCAGCCTGAAAAACAGCTTGGTTATGATTTTTGAATCGGCCATTCAGACGTCCTCAGCGCTCGATGTCAAGTATCTCGATAAAGCCCGTGATCTCGAAGATCTCCATGATCTCGTCAATCGGTCCGATTATCTTCATCGAGCCGTTCTTATCATCATAGGTCTGCTGCATAAGTGTAAGCACGCGAAGACCCGCCGAGGAGATATATCTTACCTTGCGGAAATCGAGGTCGAGCGCCTTTATCTCCTGCGGCAGCGCCAGCAGCTCCTTCTCTATCTCGGGTGCTGTTTTGGCATCTATCCTGCCCTCCAGCTCTACAGTTGCCTTGTTTCCGTTGATGACCTTGTTAAGTTCCATATTGATCTTCCTTTCTGAGTTTGAGCAAGTTTTTCGGTCAAAGATATTATATCATTTTTTAGTTTTTCCGTCAATAGCTTAGTGCGCATTATCGGCGCTCCGCAGGCTTTTCTCAAAAAAGGCCGCCCTCTGCAAGCTTGCAGAAAGCGGCGGTCGGTGTGAACTATTCACTGTTCACTCTTCACTATTAAGGCAATACCGCACAACCATTGTGCGCAAGATGCGCAGTCAGATTTTTCGTCAGATTGCCTAAATTCGACGCAGGAAGGCTGACG
>CAMNBY010000308.1 GCA_946533615.1 uncultured Clostridia bacterium | reverse complement strand
CGCTATCTGCTTGCATATTTTCCGTCATATTACCCAAATTCTCCTTGAAAGGCGTCAGCCTTCCTGCGTCGAATTTAGGCAATCTGACGATAAATCTGACTGCGCATCTTGCGCACAATGGTTGTGCGGTATTGCCTTAAAGCGCAGGCAGTTGAAAAACTTTGCATAACGTGGTATAATGTTTTCAGTACAAACCAAACCCGACCCAAAGGAGCAGAAATGAAAACAGCAGTTATCGCAGGCAAGCGCAAGCACCGCCCCCTCCCCTGACGGTCTCATATCAAATAATAACGGTACCTCGCTTCGCGGCAAGGTACCGTTTTCTGTTGGCTCAGTTTCGCTTGTCTCTCCATTCAAGGAAGTCCTCCAGCTCCAGCGGCTTTGCGTAGTAGTAGCCCTGGAAGCTGTGAACATCGAACTGCCTGAGTATGTCGCCCATCGCCGAGGTCTCAATGCCCTCGATGCAGACCACCGAGCCGTAGGTCGTGGCCATGTTTACAAATGCTTTTATCAGCTCGCGCTCGCGGCCGTCCTGCTCGATCATACGCACAAAGCTGCGGTCGATCTTGATGGTGTCAAAGGGCAGCTCCTTTACGATGCCGACAGACGAGAAGCCCGTGCCGAAATCGTCAAGCGCTATCCGCACTCCCCTGCCTCTCAGGCTCACTACAATGTTTTTGAGCAGCGCAATGTCAAGCAGCCTGCACCTCTCGGTGATCTCAAGACACAGATGCTCGGGCGGATAACCCGTCCTGTCAAGTATCTCCATCACCATGTCAACAAAATCAGGCCTCTCGAGCTGGGTGTAGGAAAGGTTCACGCTGATGTAAAAATCGGGGTCGGTCTCGAGTATCTGCTTTGCGCTGCGAATGGCCGTCGTCATTATCCACTTGCCAAGCTCGGGGAACAGCGGGTCCTGCTCCAGCAGCGGGATAAAATCGTCGGGCGGCACAACGCCGTATTCCTCGCTCCTCCAGCGCAGCAGCGCCTCCGCTCCGATAAGCTTTTCGGTCTTGGCGTCCACAACAGGCTGGTACAGCAGGAAAAATCCCTTGTAGCCCTGGGTTATCGAGGCTCGTATGGCATGGAACTTCTCAAGCTTCTGCCTGCTGCCGCTGCTCAACGCGCTGCTGAACTCCACAAGGTCGCCGTGGCGCCTGTTCTTCGACTCGTTGTAGGCAAAGCCGAGACAGGTGATTATCGTCTGCGAGTCGATGTTGAAGTTGTCGATGTCGATGACTCCCGCGTTCAGCTCAAGCATTATGTGCCTGCCGTCAATGTCGATGCCCTCGCGGTAATACCTGCGAAGACCCTTGTACCTCTCCTTGATCTCGGCGACGCCGTGAGTGGTCGTCATCACCGCAAACTTCGTGCCGTCAAGCCTGTAAACGCTGCCGCTGTTGCCGACGTACTCGAACAGATAGCGCCCGAACTTTTGCAGCACAAGATTTCCGAAGTGATAGCCGTAGATCTCGTTTAGCTCCGAGAACTTGCTGATGCCGACCATCGTGATGCGCATAAGCTTGTTCTTTACAATGTCCGACTGTATGTCCTCGAAAAAGCCGTACTGGTTCCTGATGCCCGTAAGGCTGTCGATGTTGCTCTGAACGCCGTGATCCCTTATCGTGCCCGCAAAGTATTCGGGCTCTCCGTGCTCGTCCCTGAGCACGATGCCGCGGCAGGTGCAGACGTTGTATTCGCCGTTTATCCTGCGGGCGCGGTACTGCATATCGTGACCGCCCGACACCCCCGAAAAGATCTCGGCTATGCCCTTGGCATAGGTCTCGCGGTCGTCCTCGTGGATATGCTCCTCCCAGATCTGTCCCGCGCCGTACATATACTCCGAGGGCAGCCCGTAGGAGTCCACCGCCGCCTTCGCCCAGCGCGAGAAATCATATCTCATATCACAGATGTAAACATACATCCCTTCTGCCGAGATGCAGTTCATCTCAAACAGCCCGTCAAGCATTCGCTTCCTCTCGGCGGGTATCTGTATCCTGTCGGCGGTTGCCGCAGGCTCGTCAGCATCAAGGCTGCCGTTTTTGAGAGCCTCCTTGTTGCTGTACATATTCTCGTCGGCCCGCTTGAAGACCTCCGCCACCTTGCGGTCGCTTTGCTTGTCGTAAATGCCTATGCCGACAGCCACCACAGGCCCGTCGCCGCGTTTAAGGTTCTCAAGCGACCTGCCCCTGATCTTATCTACGAGCAGCGCCCTCTTTTCATAGTCGCTGCCTACCAGCACGGCCGCGAACTCGTCGCCGCCTATCCTGAAAACAGGGCTGTGCGCAAACACGCTGCATATCATTCTGCACGCCGACCTGATGTATTCGTCGCCTGCCTTGTGGCCCTTGGTGTCGTTCACCTGCTTCAATTCGTTTATGTCACAGATCACTATGGCAAAGGGCGAGTGCCCCTGCTCGCTGTCCATGCTCCGCTGCATCGACTCCTCGAATTCGCGGTAGGCCGTCATGTTCCGCGTCCCCGTGAGGCCGTCGCGCCTTGCAAGCTCGTTGGCTCTGTTCAGCGCGTTTATCTGCTCCTGCTCTTTCTTTACCTCTTCATCAATGTTCTCGAGCCCCACGATGAAATGCACGTTGTCGCTGGAACGCATGACCGTCATTCTCGTGTGTTCGGTGGCGCCGTTTATTATCCTTCTGAAATCCGCGCTGTACTGCTTTGTGTTCTCCAGCGCCGAGATGATGTAATCCCTGTCTATGGCGGCGAGTATGCGGTCCATGTCCTCGCGGTATACCTCCCCTTTGATATGCTTAACGCTCTCAATAAAGAAGTCCTTCCCCTCCAGCCTCAGGGACGGGTCGGTGGTTATCACTCCCGAGGAGTATTCCGAGTATGCGCCCGTCTTTTTGTTTACATAATAGATCAGGTCGTAGCGCAGGGCAAGGCTGTTCACCATCTGGCCGTAGGCCTCGTTCCGGCGATTCGATTCCTCGAGCGCCTGCTTCGCCCTGACCTCTTCGTTGATGTTCTCGATGCCCACAAGGAAGTGCCTTCTGTCGCTTGCCCAGATCAGCATACAGCGGCAGTGCATGGTCACTCCGTTGACGACCAGCCTGTAGGTCTCCGTGTAGTTCCTTACGTTTTCAAGGTTCTTGATAATGTTCTTCTTCTCGAAGAGCGACAGCACCTTCGGCTGATCGTCGGGGTGAACGAATTTTCTCAGGTTCTTGCTGCTCTCGGCAAAGAAATCGCCGCCGCTGGTCGGCACATTCATGCTCTTGTAAATGTCCGTCGAGGAGTATTCAAAATAGCCGTTGTTCTCGTAGTCAACATAGTACAGCGTGTCGTAATGCTCCGCAAGGCTGCCTGCGATCTGGTTGAAGATCTCGCGCTCCTGCTCGTACTGCTCGGCCTGCTGCCTCTTTTTTACCTGGTCGTCGATGTTCTCCACTCCAAGAATGAAGTAATCGTCGCCCTCGGAAACGCCCCTGATAAGGCTCAGGGCATGGTAAACAGGCTTGCCGTCGATGACAAGCCGATATTCTATCCTGCGCTTTGCACCATCCTTGTCCAGCATCGACAGCAGGTAATCTTTCTGTATGTCCTCGAGGAAGATGTGCTTGTCTTCTTCAAAGACGACCTTATCGGCATCGCGGATAAGGCTCTTGAAGAAATCCTTTCCGCCCTTCTCGATGTGCAGCGACCGGAATTCCTCGTCCGCAGAATACCACTGATATTCATTTGTTTTCGCGTTGACATAGTATACGCTTGTATATTCTACAAGCAGCGCCTCCGCGATCTTCAAAAAAACAGGGTCGTTGCAGATCATGCTCATACCTCCCCTCCGAGTGTTCAGATAGTCCTTAGTGTTATTATACCACATTTTGCTAAACAAATCAACATTTTTAGTAAAATTAACAATATAAAAAAACGCCGCTGTTTTGTCAAATCTCACAAAGATGCAGGAATATTATGTAAGTATTGGTAATTGACAGCGGCGCGGTATTGATCTATAATTATATTAACTATATGCTTCTTTATGCAGGATCGCAGCTACTACCGAATTTCTGCAAAGCAGAACGACCGAAAGGGAGGATATTATGAATAAATTCAAGCAGCGGCTGCTGAGCGCCGTCACCACCGCCGCAATGGCAGCGGGGCTTGCAGTCAGCCTGCCATCAGCGGGCAGCACGGTCATCGAAGCCTCGGCGGCCTCGGCATCGGATTACGACACCGCTTCGATAGTCCGCGACATGGGTCTCGGCTGGAACCTCGGGAACTCGCTGGACTGCCCCGGAGGCGAGACCGCGTGGGGCAACCCCAGAACCAGCAGGAATATGATACTCGCCGTAAAGGCCAAGGGCTTCAACACTATCCGCGTGCCTGTCACCTGGGCGGACTATATGGACAGCAGCTACACCGTAAGCGGCGAGTGGATGACAAGAGTCAAGGAGGTCGTTGACTACGCCTACGACGAGGGTATGTACGTTATCCTGAACTCTCACCACGACGAGTGGAACAAGCCCACCAACGACAACCTCGACAGAGCAAAGACCGAGCTTGCCGCCCTCTGGACACAGATCGCCGACGAGTTCAGGGACTATGACTATCACCTGATCTTCGAGGGCATGAACGAGCCCCGGAATTACGGCGGCTCTGACGAATGGAACGACGGCTCCGAGGAGACGCGTCAGAACATCAACACCCTCAACAAGGTATTCATCGACACGGTAAGAGCCACGGGCGGCAACAACTCAAAGCGCTCGCTGATGATACCGGGCAACGCAGCCTCGATCAGCTACACCGCGATGAACGCCCTCTCGTCCTTTATGGACACCCTCTCCGACACACACATCATCGCTTCGATACACGCCTACTCGCCCTACTACTTCGCGATGGACGCCTATCAGGGCGTTGAGTTCAATGACAGCTTCAGAAACGAACTGAACAACCTGTTCCTGAGCTTTGACAGCCTCTTCCTTTCAAAGGGACATTCCGTTGTCATCGGCGAGTTCAGCGCCAGCGACTGGACCAACACCGACGAGCGCGTAAAGTGGGCCGAGTGCTACGCTAACAACATCAAGACCCTCGGCAGCAAGTATCCAAACGCCTCGGTCTCGGGCGTCCTCTGGGACAATAACTCGAAGAACAAGAACGCCTCGGAATGCCACGGCTACTTCAACCGCGGCACCCTCGGCTGGTACGACTCCGTCCCCGTTGTAAACAAGCTGAGAGATATACTCGGTAACGAGGAGCAGGAATTCATACCTGTTTACGACCGCGACGGCTATATCACTCTTGAAGGTAATGAGAAATACTGGGTACAGAAAACTATCTCCAGAAGCGAGCTCTTTGCCGGCTACGATGCTTCGGATATAGTTTCTGTCACTCTTAAAAGCGACTATGCTTTCACCGCATTCGATTCGTCATGGGAATCACATCCCGGCGTGTATGAATACACCTATCCCATTGATGAGATCGGAAACGACGGCGTCACCATCGGCGCCAGCCTTGGAGAAGGCATTACGAGCACCCTTGAGTGGAAAGTCAACCTGAAACTTATCCGCGCAAAGTACAAGCAGTTCACTGCTCTCGATGACAGCGGCAAATACTGCGAGAGAGCCGTGTTTGAGATCAAAAGATCCGAGCTTGATAAGCTTGACAGCGCAAGCATCACCTTCACCTACAAGAATTACTCCAAGACCGTCACAACGCATAAGTATTTCACAAAAATACTCGCTGACGGAAATTATGCTTCTTCTCAGGACG
>CAMNBY010000307.1 GCA_946533615.1 uncultured Clostridia bacterium | reverse complement strand
CTCGCCCACAAGCTCCTCGATGATGTCCTCGAGGGTGCAGATGCCTTCGGTGCCGCCGTATTCGTCGATGACAACGGCCATGTGCTGCTTTGCTCTCTGAAGCTCGCGCAGAGCGTCCGAGATGCGCTTTTTCTCGGTGACGAAGACGGGTGGCTTCATGATGCTGCCGATGTCGCCGCCGCCCGTAAGATAAAGCTCAAAGAAATCCGCCTGATGGATAACGCCGACGATGCTGTCGATCGTGCCCTCGTACACGGGCAGGCGGGAGAATTTTGTCTGTATGAAAAGCTCCTTTACGGAGTCAAGGCTCTCGCCGCGTTCAACGCCGATTATGCTCACCCTCGGGACGAGCACCTTTGATATGGTTATCTCGTCGAACTCCAGCGCCGACCGCACAAGGTCGGACTCCTGCTCTTCGAGTACGCCCTCGTCCTCGATCTCCTCGATGATGGTCTTGAGCTCCTCCTCGGTGACGGAGGGCTGAGCCCTGCGGCTGCCGAAGAGCTTTGAGGCGAGGGTGTTGATGCCAGAAAAGACAAAGATCAGCGGCGTTATCACGAGCATGAACGCCGAGAGCAGCGGCGCCATGAAGATCGAAAAGCTCTCGGAATTCTCCTTGGCAAGGCTTTTGGGCAGTATCTCGCCGAAAATCAGCACCAGCACGGTCATCACAAGCGTGGCGAGCCCGACGCTGCCCGCGCCGAAGCGCTCGGTAAAGAAGACGGTCGCAAGCGCCGAAGATGCGATGTTTACCACGTTGTTTGCTATAAGTATAGCGGTGAGCGCCTTGTCGTAGTTCTCGGTTATCTCAAGGGCTTTGGCGGCACGTTTGCTGCCGCCTGCGGCCAGATTTTTAAGGCGTATCCTGTTGGCGGAAGAAAAGGCCGTTTCGGTAGCGGAACAAACGGCAGAGACCGCCAGCAGCAGAACGATCACAAAAGGGATCATAGCAGACCTCCGTAGGGCGTAAGATCAAAACAATTATAGCACAGCACAATAATAAAGTCAACATTGCGCGTCCGGCAGCCGAAGCGCAGAGGGTGTATAAAAAAGATTGTGCAATATAGCTAATAATGTTGGGCGGATTTAATATGATTTAACGATTTTAGTTTTTTTTGCGATTTAGGCTTTGACATTTGAGAATAATGTGGTAAAATATATAGTAGGTAACGCTTGCCGAAGTGCCGGGCGGAACTGGGAATTATTCCCAGTCTGTTCAGCGGTGAAGGGGCGTGAACTTTATCTAATGATCAGTATTACTGCAAAGCGCGTAAAACAGCGGTTTGCGTGATATAACGAAAGGGGCAATCATTTACTATGTCAAAGATCATTGCGGTAACATCAGGCAAAGGCGGAACAGGAAAGTCCTCGATAAGTGCGTGTCTTGGCTACGCTCTGGCAAAGCAGGGCAACAGAACGCTTATTATCGAGCTGGACTTCGGTCTTAGATGTATGGATATCATGCTCGGAATGCAGGGAAATATAACCTATGACCTGGGCGATGTGCTCGAGGGCACCTGCGATGTTTATAAGGCAACTACGACCGTAAAGCTCGCTTCCAACCTGAGCGTGCTGTGTGCGCCTTCCGACCCGTTCGTACAGCTCAAGGCAGAGGACATCGAGAAGATCACCTCTGAGATGAGAAAATATTTTGAGTACATCATCATCGACACCTCGGCCGGTATCAACGGCTCGGTATTCGATATAGTTACAAACTCTGACCTTATCCTTATAGTAACGACTCCCGACCCTGTCTGCGTTCGTGACGCAAGAATGATGAGCGACGAGTTCTACAAGAGAGGCAACCAGAAGCAGAGACTGCTTATCAACAAGGCAAACAAGAGGATCTTCGAGTTTGACGAGATGGATGATCTGGACGCTATCATCGACACCGTAGGTGTTCAGCTGCTGGGCGTTATCCCCGAGGACAGCGCTATCCCGCTTGCTACAGGCAAGGGCGCTCCGCTTTCCTCAAGCTCTATGGGCTTCCTGGCATTCTCCGCTATCTCAAGGAGGATAAAGGGCGAGCACATACCGCTGTCGCTGAAGATGTAAAGACGTCACAGCCCCGAAAAAGGCAGAGGGCTGAAATCTGATTATGAAACGGAGGGTATATTTTTGAATATCGCATTGATCGCGCATGACTCGAAAAAGGAACTGATGGTGCAGTTCTGCATTGCGTATTGCGGAATACTCAGTAAGCATACCCTGTGCGCTACAGGAACGACAGGCAAAATGGTAGCCGAGGCTACGGGTCTGAAAATACAGCGCTATCTCAGCGGTTCGCAGGGCGGCGGCGAGCAGATCTCCGCGCGTATCTCCTGCAACGAGATAGACATTCTTCTGTTTTTCAGAGACCCGATCTCGGCAAAGCCGTCCGAGCCCAACGACAGCGACCTGCTGAGGCTCTGCGATGTGCATAATATACCGATAGCTACAAATATTGCGACCGCCGAGGCGCTTATCCACGCCCTCGAACGCGGTGACCTTGACTGGAGAGAGATCGTCAATCCTTCATAAGGCCAAGGAGCTAATATATGAAAAGCTTTGACGGGGAGAGTAAGAGCATCACACCTGCAAACAAGCGAGGACGGTACGGTGAAAGCGTCCGCAGCAGATGCCCCGAAGGACACCCCCGAGCTCGCCGCTGACCAAGGCGGCGCGTATCCTCTGCGTTACAGAGAAGATGAGAGGCAGGCTCACGCCTGCAATCAGGGTGGTATCACGATCACGGTCGTCCCTTTGTTCACACAAGGGACGATTTTTTTTATTTTTTAATCCGCGTGAGCGGCGGCAAGCCGCCTCACAACTGTGTGA
Source organism: uncultured Clostridia bacterium (assembly GCA_946533615.1). Classification (GTDB taxonomy): domain Bacteria; phylum Bacillota; class Clostridia; order Oscillospirales; family Ruminococcaceae; genus FB2012. The sequence goes on along the minus strand of CAMNBY010000307.1, from coordinate 182 downwards.
TGTGCCGGGGCTCCCTCGCGATACGGTGGGGGTCAGCCGGATAGAGAAAGAGGAAAACGCCCGAACAAGGCCATGCCCCCACATCGCCGTAGACAAATTGGCCGGAATCCAAGGGGCGGCCTTAGCCCCTTGGCAGGGTTTTTAGGGGCAGCGCCCCTAAATCGCCGACCGCAGTCGGCGAA
>CAMNBY010000306.1 GCA_946533615.1 uncultured Clostridia bacterium | reverse complement strand
GGCATCAACGGAAGATTTCGGATGTGAGAGGCAAGAGATAAGAAGTGCCTTGTGAGGGCTTTTTCCTCTTTCTCTATCCTGCTGACCCCCACCGTATCGCGAGGGAAACCCCGCACATCACACAGTTGTGAGGCGGCTTCGCCGCCGCTCACGCGGCTTAAAAAAAGAAGGTGACTGCGAAAAGATATGAAAAAGTTGAAATTGATACTTGCTGTTGCAGCTGTTGTCGCAGTCATCGGAGTGCTGATATGGCTGCACCTGCTTGGGTGGGTGCTGCTGGGGCTGCTGGTGCTGATAGTGGTGCTGCTGCACTTCTCGGTAAGGGTACACGTCAGCGTGAGCCGTGAAAAAGGCATCGACATCACAGCCAAGTACCTGTTCCTGACGCTCTTCCCGAGGAAGAAGAAGGCCGCAAAGCAGCAGGAGGGCGCCCCGCCCGATCTCGACTTCGGCGACTTCGACTTTGACGACGACCTCGACGACGACTTCGACGATATTTCTGATGACGAGCTGCCCGAGCTTCCCGACGAGCTGAAAGCCGACGGAGAAGACGAGGAAAGCGAGGAAGTACCCGAGTCTGCGGCAGAGAGCTCGAAAAAGGAAAAGAAAAAGCGCCGCAAAAAAGACCATAAGCATAAAAACGAGAACGACGAGGATGACGAAAAACACGGCCTCGCAGCCATACGGGAAAAGTTTGAAACGGTCAGACCGTATATCCCGCTGGGCTGGAAGGCTGTCAAAAAATTCTGTAAGGCCATACGCTTCGACGGGGTCTTCGCAAGGGTCGAGGTCGGACGCTTCGACGCACACGAGGCCGCTATCTATTACGGAGCTGTCCAGTCGGTGCTCTTCAACACCCTCGGCTGGCTGGCGAATATCTTTACAGTTAAAATGAAAAAGGCCGACGTCAACTGCCGCTTCAACGAGAACATCATCGACGGAGAGGTCGAGTTCACCGTTAAGGTAAGGCCAAGCACGCTGATAGCTATCGCCTTCTGCACGGGCGTTAATTTCCTGATAATATTCCTGAAACAGCGAAGAGCCCGCAAGAAAAAGCAGAAGGAAAAAGCAGCCCTCCCCGAGGCCGAACAGGCAGCCGCCTGATTTTGTATAATGTAAATCAAGGGTCACGCGACCATTTAAGAAAGGACAGATCATTATGAGTGAAAACACCAAGCTTGAACAGCTCGTCAAGACCGCAATGGAGAAGATCAAGGAGCTGACCGAGTGCGAAACAGTCATCGGAAAGCCTATCGTCACCGCCGACGGTACTACTATCATTCCCGTTTCAAAGGTCTCCTTCGGCTTTGCTTCGGGCGGCAGCGACCTGCCCACCAAATCCGCTAAGGAACAGTTCGGCGGCGGTTCGGGCGCAGGCGTCACCGTTCAGCCTATGGCATTCATCGTTTGCAGAGGCGGCGAGACCAAGCTCCTCCAGATGACTACCAATACCTCCTACCAGAACGCAGTAGCAAACGTCGTTCCCGAGGTCGTTGACAAGGTCATCGACTTTGTGGACAAGAAGACAGGCAAGAAAAAGGATAAGGAAGAGCCCGAAGCCGAGACAGAGGAATAATCTTCCGCGTATCTCCGCACTTTCTCAGCCTATACTATCCGTATACAGCCCGACCGCTGCGCGACCGACTTCTCAAAGGCAGCGCATAATGCGGGCTTGTGTGAAGCCGGGGGAGACCCTTTGTCTAAAGGGTCTCCCCCAAATGCACAGAGGCTCGCAGCACATGATGCCCCCGAGAGGACGCACGGGCAGTGGCCGGGTCGGAGAGTTGAGTGAGGAGGCACGGGATATGAGGATTATTGCTTTGCTAATGAGTGCGGCGGCGGCACTTTCGGGCAGCGGCGGCACTGTGACTGAGCCGCAGACAGGAGCGAAGGCCGCTATAGTCATCGACGCGGCATCGGGAGATGTTGTTTACGCCAAAAACGCCGAAGAGCGGCTGCCGATGGCCAGCACCACAAAGATAATGACAGCGCTTATCGCGCTGGAGCAGGAGGAGCTCGACGAGGTATTCGTCGTTGACTCCGAGGCCGTGAAGGTCGAGGGGTCGTCTATGGGGCTGAGAGAGGGCGACAGAGTGACGCTGCGGACGCTGGCTCACGGAATGCTGCTGCCCAGCGGGAACGACGCCGCAAATGCCGCCGCGTGCAGGATCTCCGGAAGCGTCGAGAGCTTCGTCGGACTGATGAACGACCGCGCCCGCGAGCTTGGACTTGAGGACACACACTTCGTTACACCCTCAGGGCTCGATGACTACACGGACGAGCACTTCTCCACGGCAGCAGACATGGCTAAGCTGGCTCGTGAGGCTATGAAAAATCCCGACTTCCGCGAGATCTGCGGCAAGAAGACCGCCGAGGTCGTTTTCGGCGACCCGCCCGAAAAGCACTGGCTCACCAATACTAACCGCCTGCTCTCGATGTGCGGCGGTGTCATCGGGATAAAAACAGGCTTTACGGACAAGGCCGGGCGTTGTCTTGTCTCCGCCTGCGAGAGAGACGGCGCAGAGCTTATCTGCGTGACACTCAACGACCGCAGCGACTGGGACGACCACATCAGGCTCTATGACTACGGCTTTGCAAAGCTTGAAAGCGTAAGGCTGACGCCCGAGCTGCCCGAGTATCGGGTGGCAGTCATCGGCGGCGGAGCAGAGACCGTCAGCTGCCGCGGCAGCGAGGGCAGGCTTCCGATGCTTCCCGAGACAGCCGCAAGGCTTGAAAGGGTCACAGTGATAAAGCCGTTCGTCTATGCTCCCGTGGAACGCGGCGACGAGATAGGCAGGACGGATTTCTATCTTGACGGGGAGCTTGTGGCGACCCTGCCGATAACAGCGGCCTGAGACACGGTGTAACAGAAGAACGAAACGGGCGGCTCTGCTGCCCTTACATAAAGGTGGAAAATATGGAAAAGATAAGGATACAGAAAATAATAGCCGACAGCGGCTACTGCTCGCGGCGGAAGGCCGAGGAGCTGATCGCTCAGGGAAGAGTCAAGGTCGGAGGACGGGACTGCTCGCCGGGCGACAAGGCTCTGCCCGGCAAGGATATAATAACCGTTGACGGCGAGCCTATTCGTGCCGCAAAGAAAAAACAGCTCTGCTACATAATGCTGCACAAGCCGCGAGGCTACGTCACGACCATGCGCGACGACAGAGGCCGCAAATGCGTCACCGAGCTGATAGCCGACTATCCCGAAAGGGTATATCCTGTCGGAAGGCTCGACCGCAATTCCGAGGGGCTGCTGCTCTTCACGAACGACGGCGCCTTTGCAAACGACATCATGCACCCCTCGAAACACATCTCAAAGACCTACCGCGTCACCGTCCGTCCGGACGTGGATGACGAGCTGCTGGCGCAGCTTGCGGAGGGCGTTGTGATCGACGGCAAAAAGACCCTGCCCGCTACTGTGCTGGTGCTGGACAAGGAGCCCGGGCGCGTCGTTCTGCAAATGACGATCCACGAGGGGCGCAACCGCCAGATCAGAAAAATGTGCGAGGCTGTGGGGCTTGAGGTGGCGCGTCTGAAACGCACGTCTATCGGGCCGCTGAAGCTCGGAATGCTGGCTCCCGGCGAGTACAGAGAGCTAAAGCCCGACGACCCGAATTTCCTCACTATGACCATTCAGGGCAAAAAAGAATTGGAGAAACTTTCCCACGCGGATATTTCTCCGGACGACTAAAGAAGCACATATTTTCGCAGATATATAGCACTTTAGAGAGCGAACTATGTGCAAAATAAACTTT
>CAMNBY010000305.1 GCA_946533615.1 uncultured Clostridia bacterium | reverse complement strand
CCTGCCGAAAGATCCATAAGCCCGAGCGGCGGCACAAGCAGGGCTATTACAGTCACAGCCGCAGCCGCAAAGAACGCTGCGAGCAGGCGGAGCTTCGGGTATTCTGTTGAAACAGTTTTATCTTTCATTTTTCAAAGGATCCTTATCCGACACTGTGGTGTACATCAGCGGCATCTGATACTCGTTCTCGTAGATCTCCTTCCAGAGGCGGAAGTTTTTCTGCATCATGTCGTCCGAACGGGCTCTGTGGGGCAGGCTCGTGTCGGGATAGATCGGTGCAGAGACGTGGATCGTATACTCCTGGACATAGAAGCCGTCCTCGCCCATTATGTCCGAATCCTTCATCGTTATGAAGCAGGGCAGCACGGGCACGCCGTTCCTGGCGGCAAAGCTGTAGGCTCCGCGCTTCAGAGGCTTGGGCTTGCGGTAGTTCCACCACATACTCTGCTCGGGATAGAAAAGCACGAAATGCCCCTCGCGCAGCAGGGTGTCCACCGCGTCATAGAATTTCTTCATCGTTGCAAGGTTCGACGAGAGCGGCAGGGTGTTGCAGCTGCGCATCAGCTGGCCGTAAAAGCCGGGGAAGGAGGTGTAGTTGCCCTCCCTGATGACGCGCCAGAACTCGCGCTCCCTGTGCTCCGAGGCATCGTAGGTGAGGTGTATGGCGAAGCTGTCGAAGGCGTTGAAGTGGTTGCAGGTGATGACGGCGCCCGAATCAAGCGCCTTGAAATTCTCGATGCCGCGTATCTCCCTGATTATCATTTTCCTGTCCTTGACGAGGCCGCTTACGAACTTTCGTGCAAGGGCAAAGGCGCCCTTGGTCTTGAGCCTGTCGGCCTTGCCCCGTCGGATATACTCGATCTCGTCGGGCATCAGCATCCTTCCTGGCGGGTCGTCCTCGACGTCCTCGTCGAAGCGTCCCTCGCGTTCAAACTGCTCTATCCTTTTTACTATCTCGACGCGGTCGGCGGCACGTTCGGTGCTGTTGATGCGGTTAAGGTAGTTGTCCTCGCGCTCGATCTCGGCAAGAGCCGTAGCCACCAGCCTTTCGGCAGAGGCGGCGTCCTCGCGCTTCTGCTCGTCGGTATAGCCCGCAAGCACCGCCCTGATCTCCCCGTACACCGAGGTCTTTTCGGCATAGCTCCAGAAAATATCCTTGTACAGGCAGTCCTCGTAATGCCAGGGCTTGCTCACCATTATGTAGTGGATCATCTTTGCCTCTTCGATCGGGTGAGGCAGCTGCCCGTAGATCTCGGTGTTCCAGCGCTGGTCTATCCAGCAGACGTGATCCTTGCAGATAAGGTTGAGGTAGTCCTCGTCCTGTGTCACGACGAAGTTATACACTGAGAGCTTGCTGATGAACTTCTCGTGGACGCGCTTCCGGCGGAACTGCTCACAGTTGATGAGCAGTATCCCCGCGTTGAAGTAATTGTATCTCGGCACGCCGATGACCTTTTCGACATAGCTGCCGAAGGCGTCGGTCTGCACCATGGCCTGCTCGTGGCAGGCGCCGACATAAGCGTCGCCGATGTCGTGGCTGTAGAACTCGCTGATGTCGCCCGTGACGACGGTGTCGCTGTCTATGTAGACCGCCTTGCTGTACTCGGGGAACATCTCGGCGATGAATATCCTGTAATATGTGGTCTTTGAGTAATAGTCGCGCAGCGGCAGCTTATCCGAGATGGCGTCAAGGGTCTTTGCAACGTCAACGAAGCGTATCTCGAAGTTTTCGTCGCCAAGGGCGGCGACCTGCTGCTTCAGCTCCTCTGAGAGCCCCGGATTCATTATGTGGACGATATAGCTGTACTCCCGCGAGGCGTTCTGTATCAGGGAATACAGCGACACTACCGTGTATTTTACAAAGGCGTCGTCGCAGGCATAGAATATCGGGATCGTCGTGTTTTTCATAGGGTCTCCTTACTAAGGGTCGATAATTGAAAGATAGTGCTCGTAAATATCATCAAACTGGCGGTAGCCGAACACCGAATGGACCTTGTCGATGTGCCACTGCTTGATGTTGTCGGTATGCGGATAGGGCAGCCAGAACAGCCGCTTCGAGAAATGCCGCACTACCGTGTGTCGGTGCAGGAATTTCTGGTCGTTGAAGCGCTGCGGCAGCATCTTCTTTTTTGTGGTAGATCGGATAAGAGCGCTCTGGTCGGCAAAGGTGAGCTTTTTGTGCTTTATCCACCACCGCGCCTTTTGGAAGAGCTTCGTCCGCCTTGCCTCGGCCATATTGAACAGCAGCACTCCGGCATTTATGTAGTTCGGGCTTATCAGGTACTTGCCGTAGTGATCTCTTGCGGCGGCGTACTCAAAGCCTTCGATGTCCGTGTCCCACAGCAGCGAGACATCGCGGTTGAACATTATATCCGCGTCCAGATACAGCAGCTTGTCGGGTATCCCCCTCACCCTGTCGGCAAAGAGCCTTATCAGGGTGTAGGGCGAACAGTAGGCGCCCTCGTTCGGGCAGCCCGAGAAGTGCTTCATGTAAAGCTCCGTCACATCGTAGACGGTGACGCGGTTGTCTTTATTGAACTCCTTGACCGCCCTGCGGCAGAGGGCGATGTGCTCCTTTGTCAGGGGGAAATACCTGTCGTCAAGGTGGGTGACGTCCATTGTGAATATATGAAAATGGAAGGGCTCGGCGCGTTCTGTGCGCATTAGTATCGAGAGCATACAGGTGAGCATACCGTCAAAAACGCCGTCGTTGCCGCAGAACAGGATATCTGTCATTGCTTCTTCTCCTGCTTGATGTATTTTATCTGAACGTGGTCGGAAAGCTCTGAGCGCTTTGTCATGGCTCTGTAGGCCTTTTCGCGAAGCTCGGCACGGCGCTTTTTCACGGGCTTTTCCATGTCGGGCCAGAAGGGGCCGTCCACGCAGGTGACTATCCGCGGGTGCCTGAAGAACCTGCGCCTGCGGTAGGTATTCGTGAACGTGAACACGGGCGCTCCGAGCTTTGCGGGATAGTCAAATGAGGTATCGGGGAAGGGTCTTATCTTAGTATAATAAGGCCAGATATGCGCCTCGGGATAGACCGTTATGCAGCAGCCCTGCTCGCAGCGGGTGTTCACCGCCTGCTTGAAATTCTTATAGGCCGCAAGGTCATCGGGCAGCGGCAGCGCCCCGAGCGAGGGGGTTATCCTGCCGAGGACGGGCATCGACACGTTGTTCGGGTGTACGATGACATAGACCGTCTTCGGGAACGCTGTGAAGGTCGGTATCAGGGCGTCGGCGATGTCCTGGGTGTGGTTGCCGTACATAAAGAAGCCCCTGCCGCCTGCTTTTACAAGCTTTTTGGCGCCCACTATCCTGTGGCCGAACACGCCCTTAAGATAGATATATGCGATGGGCAGCGCCACTATCCTGTACCAGAAGAAATGGGTGAAGCGCTTGAAGCGCGAATCGTGGATATAGACATAGTCCTTGCCGATGCGTCGGGGCTCTATCTCCGCCACAGAGAACTCGTCGTTTTGCTCATCGCTGTAGTAAATGACCCTGCGCTTATCCACTCAATACACCCCCCAAGAGGCGGGTCTCGGCGAAAAATGTCGGTTTTTATCAAAACCCGCACAAAGTTATTATAACACAATAATTTGAAATTGTAAAGATATTGGAAACAATTTACGGAAAAACGGTTATTTGCAAATGAAGGCTTTTATGCGGGGGAACAAAAACGCGGTATGCCCGCGAAAGACATACCGCTTTGTGTTTTAGGCAATACCGCACAACTCCTGTGCGTCAGATGCGACGTCCAGGTTTTCGTCAGATTGCCTAAATTCGACGCAGGCTTGCGAGCGAAGTGTGCTTCGCTTTGCGCAACGTCAAGGAGAATTTGGGTAAGATGACGGAAAGCTGGCAAGCAGATGACGTGCAGAGGCGTTAGCCGTGGGTCGTGCGGTATTGCCTTTATCAGATCTTTCAGAGCTCGGCTGCAAAGAGCTTGCAGAAGCTCTCGGCGTTGGGGAACAGCCTCTGGCGCATGAGCGCGAGCATTGGCTCGGCACGGCTCCTTGACCGTGTGTTCTCGAAGCCGAGGGTCGTCGCCATCCTGAGCAGGGCGAAGGCTGCGCACTTGTTGTTCAGAAGCTCGAGCCTCTGCGGGTCGGTGGTGCCGTAGTAGGTCGAGAGCAGTATGCCCCAGGCCTTGGTGGAATACTCGTATTTCAGGCCGATGATCTGCTCGGTAATGGAGGGGTCGCTGCTGCCTGCGATGAACATTGTAAGGAACGTTCCGCCGATGTCAAAGAGTGCGTTGCCGCGGCTGATGTCGGCCATGTCGATCAGCACCAGCTCGCCGTCCTGCTGCACCATCACGTTGTTGGGGTGGAAGTCGCCGTGTATCATGCCGCTGCCCTCGGGGATAGAATTGAGCATTTTTCTGATCTGCTCGTTCTCCTCGTCGGTGAAGAACTGCTCGGCTTTCTTTGCCCTGTCAAGATAGATCTGCCTGATGTTGCCGTAGAGGTCGGGGTCGGCCTCGGTGGAGTTCAGCTTTTTGAGCAGCTGCCCCAGCTTGACGGCGAATTCCTGAAGCCGCTCGGGCTGTGACATTATCGCCTTGCTGACGGTGGTCGCTCCCGCAAGCTCAAAGACGAGGCCATAGCCCTCCTCGGTCTGCACGATGTCATAGGCGATGGCTGAGGGCACGCCGTTTACAAAGGCGTTCTTTGCGTACTCGCGCTCCTTTTCGATAAGCGAGAGGGGGCTCTTGTCGTGGTAGACCTTG
>CAMNBY010000304.1 GCA_946533615.1 uncultured Clostridia bacterium | reverse complement strand
GCTCGGCGTCGATCGGCCAGCGCCAGCGCAGGGCCGTGTCGGCCATGAACGGGTCCTTGAGCTCGCGGTTGAGCACAAGGTACTCGTACTCCTTGCCGCGGCAGTCAAAGCGGGCATGGAAAGCCTCGGGCATCTCCCTTACGGAAAAAGCCCCGATGTCCGCAGGCAGCTTGTCGTTAAGCGCGATAAGCAGCCCCCGCTCCGTTATCCCCGACTCTGTTCTGAAGCTCAGGCAGTACTCCCTTGCGTGGACTCCTGCGTCCGTGCGGGAGCAGCCGTTTACGGTGACATTCTCCTGCAAGAGGGCGCAAAGAGCCTCCTCCACCGCCTGCTGGACGGTGTAGGCATTATTCTGCCGCTGCCAGCCGTGATAGCGGGCGCCGTTGTAGCCAAGCTTTACAAGGAAATTCCTCATCTGCGCGTTACTGCTCCTTGGCGACTGTCACGTTCTCGATGTCGTCGATGCGGATAAACTTGACGGTATCGTTCTTTCTGCCGTGCTCGGTGATCTTGACCCACTCCTCGTCAATGTCCTCTATCCTGCACTTGGACTCGTACATACTGTTGGCGTTGATAACTACTTCCGTGCCTACAAGCTCTTTAAGCAATTTCATTTCTGCATTTCCTCCGTCCGTTTTTCTTTCAAGTCTTTTTACCTTGCGCTCCAAGGCGGCGATCTTCTGATCCTGGTTCATGTCTGATACAATTCCCATTTTTTTACGCTCCCTTCGTAAGGTGATTTACCACCACTACTCCCGCGATGAACACGGCCATTACAGCGATGGCGATATAGTCAACAGCCGAGGTCTTCAGCTGCTTCATTCTTGTTCTTCCCTCTCCGCCGTGATAGCAGCGGCACTCCATTGCCAGCGCAAGCTCCTCGGCTCGGCGGAAGCTTGAGACGAACAGCGGTATCAGCACAGGCACGAGCGCCTTTGCCCGTTTCATTATCGAGCCAGTCTCCATCTGGGCGCCGCGAGCCTTCTGGGCTGCCATTATCTTGTCGGTCTCCTCGATCAGCGTCGGGATAAAGCGAAGCGCGATGGTCATCATCATCGCAAGCTCGTGGACGGGCACGCGCAGCTTTTTGAGCGGCGACAGCAGCCTCTCCAGCGCATCCGTCAGGTCGATCGGCGAGGTCGTATAGGTCAGCAGCGAGGTGCCGACGATAAGGCAGATTATCCTGACCGTCATGAACACCGCGGTGTCAACGCCCTCGCGGGTGATGGTTATGAACTTCCACTTCACCAGCACCTCGCCGCTCCTGATAAAGAACAGGTTCAGCGCCGAGGTGATGAGTATTATGGGTATTATCGGTTTAAGGCTTTTGAGCATCATCACGGGCGGTATGCGCGAGATGGTATACATCAGCAGCGTGAACGCGATGCCGATAAGCAAGCCGTAAATATTATCCGCCATGAACAGCAGCACGATATACGCGATCGTCAGCACAAGCTTCACGCGGCTGTCCATTCTGTGGATAGGCGAATTTCCCGGGAAATACTGGCCTATCGTTATATCCTTGAGCAATCGGATGGCTCCTTCCTTATAGATGCAAGAATGCTTCGCTTTCAGAGGCAAGAGGCGTTAGCCGCGGGTCATGCGGTGTTGCCTTTACTTCCCGTTCGGCTTTTCGTTGTCTATGAGCATCAGCACAAAGACTGCGACAAGCTCGATGGTGGCGAAGGCAAGCGCCGAACGCGCCGAGGCCGAGCTCAGCAGCGTACCGAGCACGACGCCCATCGCAAAGAACAACACTATGCCGTAGAGCTTGACGGCGACGGCAAGGTTCTCGTCGTCCTTTTCCGTCATGTAGATCGAAAGGCTTTCGGTGGCGGTGCGCAGGTTGCCCGTACACAGCGTCGCCGAGAACGGTATCGAGTGTACCTTTCGGAAGCTTTCTACCTGCAGCGAGCAGACGAACGAGATAAGCGTCGTGGCGAGGATATCCCACTTTCCGTTCGGGATAAAGCCTGTGCCGACAAGCACAAGGGCTTCGAGCAGGATAACGTACTGCCGCCAGTGGAAGCGTGAGTGCATCAAGCGGCGGCGTATCCTGTCAGCGACCAGCACGCCCGCGATGAACATTATTATCGGTGCGAGGTATTTTCCGCAGCCCGACCAGTCGCGCTCGAAGAACCTTTGTCCGAGCAGCACGATATTTGCGGTGTGAGCGTTTGCAAAAACTCCGCCGCGAACAATATAGCTGTAGGCGTCAAGAAAACCTCCCGCCGAGGCGAGTATCGCCGCAACAAGATAAGTGTCGGACATCTGTCTTTTTGCAGTGCTCATGCTTCACTCTCCCTTTCATTTGCCGTTTGCTTTGACAAAGCCCCCAGCAGCATTTCGCGTCCGTACCCGACGGTATAGACGTCGTCATCTACCCTGCACCCCATGGCCTTCAGTCGGGCAAACACCCGCGTTATCTGAGGCACAGAGAGGCCGATCCTTTCAAGCTCTCCTGCCCTGCCGAAGACGGCGGCGGGAGTGTCGTAACAAAAGACCTTAGCCTTGTTCATGACCAGTATCTTCGAGCAATGCTTTGCCACGTCCTCCATCGAGTGCGACACCAGCATCACCGTGTTTTTCTTTTCCTTATGATATTCCCTGATGAGGCCGAGTATGCGGCTGCGGCCCTTGGGATCAAGTCCCGAGGCGGGCTCGTCGAGTATGAGCACCTTGGGCTCCATCGCCATTACGCCCGCGATAGCGACCCTGCGCTTCTGTCCGCCCGAGAGCTCGAACGGAGATTTGTCAAGCACGTCGTCCGAGAGCCCGACGAGCCTTGCGGTCTCGCGCACTCTTCTGTCGATCTCGTTCTCGGGGAGCCCCATGTTCTTCGGCCCGTAGGCGATGTCCTTGTAGCAGGTCTCCTCAAAGAGCTGATACTCGGGATACTGGAACACCAGCCCGACCTTGAAGCGTATCGCCTGGAGCCTTGCCTTGTCCGCCCACAGCTCCTCGCCGTCTATCAGCACTCTGCCCTCGGTCGGCTTCAGCAGGCCGTTGAGGTGCTGTATCAGTGTGCTTTTTCCCGACCCCGTATGTCCGATGACGCCGATGAATTCTCCCTCCTCGACAGAGAGCGAGACGTGATCGACCGCCACCTTTCGGAAGGGCGTGCCCTCTCCGTAGACATAGGTAAGGTCTTCGGTTTTTATCACTGCCATTGTAAATGACCTTTCTATCAGAAGTCAGAGGCTCAGGTCTCCCCTGCGGCGAGCCTTACGGCCTTGAGGTTCATCTCGTGGAACCTTTCGGGTATGCGCTTTCTGATGGCGCTTTCAAGCTCCCCGACCGTCAGGCCGAGCTGTCCGCTCTTTGCGGCGGCTGCAAGCAGCGCGATATTCAGCACCTTTGCAGACCCGCAGCGCTCGCAGATGTCGTCGCCGTCGATGACCGTAAGCGAGGGGACGTTCTTTTCAAGATACTCTATCATCTCGCTGCCGTCGTAGGCCGAGCCCGTAAGCGACGCGGTGACGGGCTTTACAGCCTTCTTGTTGACTATCAGGGCGCCGCCCTCTTTCAAAAACGCGAGGTTCCTGACGGCCTCGCAGGGCTCGAAGGCAATAAGCACATCAGCTCCGCCCTTCGGCACCATCGGCGAGCAGATCTCCTCGCCCGAGCGGACGTGAGAGACAACGCAGCCTCCGCGCTGGCTCATGCCGATAGTCTCGCTTGTGCGGACGTTAAGTCCCTTTTCCATTGCTGCGAAGGCGATAAGCTTGGACGCCAGCACGGTGCCCTGACCGCCGACTCCGCAGAGAAGTATATTGTTCATTGTATTTCCTCCGAATATATCGCTTATTTCCCGATCGCGCCCACAGGGCATACCTGTGCGCAGACTCCGCAGCCGTAGCAGAGGCTCTTTTCTATCTCGGGTCTGCCGTTCGTCAGAACTATTGCGGGACAGCCCAGCTCGCGGATACACTTCTTGCAGTTTATGCACTTGTCTGCGTCTATCCCGAAGAGGGCGCCCGGCTTTGAAACAGCGATGCAGGGAGACTTCATGATTATCGCCCTGACGCCCGTGAGCTCTGCGGCTTCCTTGACTGCTGCCTCTGCGGCAGAAAGATCGAGGGGATCGACCGTCCTGACATAAGTGCAGCCGACGGCGCCGAGTATCTTCTCGATCGAAACGGCGTTGCTGACGTCGCCCATCATCGTCACGCCTGTGCCCGGGTGGGGCTGGTGGCCTGTCATTGCCGTGGTGGAGTTGTCAAGCACGATAAGTATTATATCCGTCCTGTTGTACACGGCGTTCACAACGCCCGTGATGCCCGAGGCGAAGAATGTCGAATCGCCAATGAACGAGAAATTCAGTGTGTCGGGCTCGACGCGGTGTATGCCCTGAGCGATGGTAACGTCTGCGCCCATGCAGAGGCAGGTATCGACCATATCAAGGGGCTTGGCGTTGCCCAGCGTGTAGCAGCCGATGTCTCCCGAATAAACGGCCTTCCTGCCGCGTGTGGCCTGCTTTACGGCATAGAACGACGCCCTGTGGGGGCAGCCTGCACAAAGCACAGGCGGCCTTACGGGCATTTCGGGCGGCTCGGGAAGCTTCTGCTCGTTGCGTTTAATGTCCATAAAATTGGACAGAACGTCCTTTACGGACTCGGTCGTGTTTTCGCCTGCTGGCTGAACGGTGCCGTCCAGCTTGCCGTGTATCCTCACATTAAGGCCGTGCTTTCCGCAGAGGAAGATAAGCTCCCGCTCGATGACGGGGTCAAGCTCCTCGATACAGACGACCTCGTCGAGGCCTTTGAGGAACTCGAGCGCCAGCCTTTCGGGGAACGGATTTGGCGTGGAGATCTTCAGCAGCCTGTACTCGTCCGTGCAGCCGTCCAGCGCCTCGCAGGTGTAGGCATAGCTGATGCCGTGAGTTGCGATGCCGAGCCTTCCGCTGCCCGAAAGCTTATTGAAGCGGTAATCCGAGAGCCTGTCGCCAAGCTCGGGGTCGCGCTTTTCTATCTTGCAGTGATTGAGGAACGATGTGCGCGGAAAGATGACCCAGCGCATCGTGTCCTTGACAAAGCCCTCGGGCTTATGAGGCTCGTACTCGTCCTTGACGTCTACCGAGGCGCAGCCGTGACAGACTCTTGTGGTGGGTCGAAACAGCACGGGGGCACCTATCTGCTCCGAGAGCTCGAAGGCGTCCTGTATCATCTGATATGCCTCCTCGGGGGAAGAGGGGTCAAAGACGGGCAGCTTTGCAAACTGTGCGAAGTGTCTTGTATCCTGCTCGGTCTGTGAGGAGATAGGGCCGGGGTCGTCGGCGGAGACTATCACCATTCCGCCCTTAACGCCAACATAAGACAGGCTCATAAGCGGATCGGACGCCACGTTGAGCCCGACCTGCTTCATGGTGACGAGCGCACGCGCACCTGAATAAGCGGCGCCTGCACCCACCTCGAGGGCGGCTTTCTCGTTGACAGACCACTCCACATAGACAGAGCCGTCCTTGTTGTTTTTTGCTATCGTTTCAAGTATCTCGGTCGAGGGAGTGCCGGGATAGCCCGACACGACATTCACGCCCGCATGGACAGCGCCCAGCGCGATAGCCTCGTTACCCATAAGGAACCTTTTAGCCAAATATATCACTCCATATTACGTTATTAACAAATGAATTTACATACAGTATCATTATATCATATATTCCGCGGTATGTCAAATAGTTTTCAATGCACAGTTTCAATGCACAATGCACAATGCACAATGATTGTGCCGCCTGCGGCGGAATTTTGCCGCGAAGCGGGTAGAATTAGCAATTCACAATTGTGAATTATTATCATTAGTGCGTTAGTGCCTGAATTGCGCGTTGAGCGTGAATTCTACCCTCTCCCACCATCTACAAGGCCGAAAGGCCATAACATGCGCAACGCGCACACCATAATTGTGCATTGTGCATTGTGCATTGTGCATTGTGCATTGTGCATTGTGCATTGT
>CAMNBY010000303.1 GCA_946533615.1 uncultured Clostridia bacterium | reverse complement strand
GCCTCTGCACATCATCTGCTTGCCAGCTTTCCGTCATATTACCCAAATTCTCCTTGACTTGCGTCAGCAAGCCTGCGTCGAATTTAGGCATTCTGACGAAAATCTTGACGGCGCATCTGATGCACAGGAGTCGTGCGGTGTTGCCCTTGCTTTTTGCGGCATTAAGTGGTATATTATTATTGATAAAAAACGAAAGGAGACACGGTATGAAGCACACGAGATTTATGGGGGCGGTGCTTGCGGCGGCGCTGGTGCTTGTCGGCTGCGGAAGCGGCGAGAGCTCTTCGGCAGGCGAGAGCGCAGAGGTAACGTATGAAAAATTTGAGGTCGTGACGATGGAGTCCGAGGGCGGCTACGACTGCGACACTATGGACAAGCTTTTGGAGAGATCGACGGCGGTGGTCATAGGGGAGTACGTCGGTGAGCCCGTAACAGAGGGCGACGCCCCGAGGCCGGGTGTCACGAGGGCACGGTTCAGGGTAGAGCAGGTGCTTGACGGAAGCGTCACGGCCACGGGCGACAACGAGGTAACGATCGCGGCGCGTTACGAATTCCGCGAGCAGGACGGCGCCAAGACTCTTGTGACCGAAAGCGGGCTCTCGCCTGCACACCCGGGCGACAGGTGGGTGCTGTTCCTGAACTATGACGAAGAGCAGGGCTGCTGCTATATTACTGGCGACGTTTCGGGCCGCTATCCGCTTCCCGAAAGCCTTGACAAGCCCGACGGCTACGGCTACAAGAACGGCCTGCTCGAGCCCGAGCGCTTCAATTACGAGATCTGCAAACAGGTGTACGAGCGGTATAGGCTGGAGGAGTAAATGTCCGCGACACAAAAAAAGAGCAGTGCAAACGCACTGCTCTTTGCTGTTTATACAGATATCAAACCAGCTGGATGATAGCCATTTCGGCAGCATCTCCGCGGCGGGGTCCGATCTTGATGATCTTGGTATAGCCGCCGTTTCTTCCCTCGTAGGAAGGAGCGATGTCGTCGAAAACCTTCTTGGCAACGCTTTCCTTTGTAACATAGGAAAGAACCTGACGCTTAGAATGAAGATCACCGGCCTTGCCGAGTGTGATCATCTTGTCAGTCATAGCGCTGACCTCTTTGGCTCTTGTAACAGTGGTCTCTATCTTACCGTTTTCGAGAAGAAACGTTACCATACCGCGAAGCATTGCCTTTCTGTGGTCGGTAGCTCTTCCCAGCTTTCTTGTGCCTGGCATAGATATTCACTCCTTAATTAATTATCTTCTTCGGAACTGAGGTCATATCCCAGCGATTGCAGCTTTTCCTTAACCTCGTCAAATGATTTCTTACCAAGGTTCCTGACCTTCATCATTTCCTCAGCCGACTTGCCGATCAAGTCGTTTACGGTGTTGATGCCTGCGCGCTTCAGGCAGTTGAACGAACGCACCGATAAGTCAAGTTCCTCAATGGTCATCTCAAGGATCTTTTCCTTGCCCTTATCATCCTTCTCGGCCATCATCTCAACATTGTTTGTTTCCTCAGAGAGGTCAATGAAGAGACTAAGATGCTCGTTGAGGAGTTTGGCTGCCAGCGACACAGCTTCCTTAGCCGAGCAGGTACCGTCGGTCCATACCTCAATAGTAAGCTTGTCGTAATCGGTGATCTGGCCTACACGGGTGTTATCCACGGTGTAGTTCACCTTCAATACCGGTGTGTAAATGCTGTCAACTGCGATAACGCCGATCGGAACGTTGCCCTGCTTCTGCATAAGGGCCTTGTTCTTTTCTGCGGAAACATATCCGCGGCCGCGGTCAAGAACTATCTCCATAAAGAGCTTAGCTCCGGGGCCGAGTGTCGCAATATGCATATCGGGAACAAGTATCCCGACCTCAGAATCGGTCTTTATATCTCCTGCGGTAACGACGCACTCGCCTTCCGCCTCGATATATACGGTCTTAGGGCCGTCGCTGTAAAGCTTTGCAGTCAGTCCCTTAAGATTAAGGATGATCTCAGTTACATCCTCCTTAACGCCCGGGATAGTAGACAGCTCGTGGTGAACGCCGTCGATCTTTACAGATGTAACAGCGACACCAGGCAAAGAGGAGAGCAGCACTCTTCTGAGCGAGTTGCCCAGGGTGGTGCCGTAGCCGCGCTCCAGCGGTTCAAGGACAAACTTGCCATAGGTACCGTTGCTTTTGAGCTCGACTGTTTCAATTTCAGGCTTTTCTATTTTCTCAAGCATTTATAACCCTCCTGTTTTCAAAACTCTGATCTTACCAACGCAAAACACATAAATGCGCTGCTTCTCATTATCCCGAACAGATTACTTAGAATACAGCTCGACGATGAGGTGCTCTTCGATCTCGTAATCAAGATCCTCCTTAGCGGGCATACGAACTACCTTGGCGCTCTGAGCGGCGCTGTTTACTTCGAGCCATGTGGGAGTGAGCCTGCCTTCTGTGGTCTCGGCTATCTGCTTGAACTTTTCGCTCTTCTTGCTGTTCTCGCGCAGGGAGATAACGTCGCCCTCCTTAACTCTGTAGGAAGGGATATCAACTCTCTTGCCGTTTACGTCATAGTGGCCGTGAACGACGAGCTGACGGGCCTCTCTTCTTGTGGAAGCGAGTCCCATTCTGAATACAACGTTGTCAAGTCTGCTCTCAAGAAGGGTGATAAGGTTAGTACCTGCCTGGCCTTCCATCTTCTGAGCGATCTCGAAGTAGTGATAGAACTGCTTCTCGAGCACGCCATAGATGAACTTCAGCTTCTGCTTTTCCTTCAGCTGAAGGCCATACTCGGATACCTTTCTTCTCTTTCCGGCGTTAGGATCTCTGTAATCGACCTTGCTGTCGATAGTGAGCTTCCTTCTGTCGATATTCTTCTTCTTAGCGTCGTCGGCGATCTTGCCCTTGTTCTCTGCAGAAAGGTTAGCGTTTACGCCCATTACTGCGGGGCTGATACCGAGAGCGCGGCATCTTTTCAAAATTGGTTCTCTGCTTACTGCCATAGTAAATAAACCTCCGTTTTCAAAATAGTATCGGGTCTTAGCTTTTCACTTACCCGACTTTGAGTAAACTTTCAAAACTCAAATCGTCTAAAATTATACACGTCTTCTCTTGGGAGGACGGCATCCGTTGTGAGGGATAGGGGTAACGTCCTTGATAAGTCTTACCTCAAGATCCTCGCTCTGGAGAGCACGGATAGCGGCTTCTCTGCCTGCTCCGGGTCCCTTAACAAAAACCTCAACGGTCTTCAGGCCGTGCTCCTTAGCTGCTCTTGCAGCGGTCTCTGCTGCGGTCTGTGCGGCAAACGGAGTGCTCTTCTTGGAGCCTCTGAAGCCAAGTCCGCCTGCGGAAGCCCAGGAGATAGCGTTGCCCTGCATATCGGTGATAGTAACGATAGTATTATTGAAGGTAGACTGGATATGAACCTGTCCCTGCTCAATATTCTTTCTTTCGCGACGACGACGGATAGTCGTTCTCTTCTTAGGCTGAGCCATACTTCACACCCTCCTTACTTCTTCTTGTTTGCGATAGTCTTTACAGGACCCTTGCGGGTTCTTGCGTTGGTCTTGGTCCTCTGTCCTCTTACGGGCAGGCCTCTTCTGTGACGAACGCCTCTGTAACAGCCTATCTCTACAAGTCTCTTGATATTAAGAGCAACATTTCTTCTCAGGTCGCCCTCAACTGTGAGATTATGATCAATATATTCACGCAGTTTTGCTACATCATCCTCAGAGAGATCCTTGACTCTGATGTCAGGATCTACGCCTGTTGCGGCGAGGATCTTAGCAGAAGTCTTCTGACCGATGCCATAGATATAGGTGAGACCGATCTCAACTCTCTTATCCTTAGGCAGGTCGATACCAGCAATACGAGCCATTATAGCTGCACCTCCATATTTGGTCTATTAACCCTGACGCTGCTTGTGCTTGGGGTTCTGGCAGATAACCATGATCTTGCCCTTTCTCTTGATAACCTTGCACTTTTCGCAGATCGGCTTAACTGAAGGTCTTACTTTCATTGAAATACCTCCTTTAAGTTTCCAGGCGAATTTCTTCGCCGCTTATGAGTCGGAAAGCTTTTTTACTTAGCTCTCCAGGTGATTCTACCCTTGTTCAGGTCATAAGGTGACATTTCCACCGTTACCTTATCGCCGGGCACGATACGAATGTAGTTCATACGCAGCTTGCCCGAAACATGAGCAAGGATCATATGACCGTTAGGAAGCTCTACGTTGAACTTTGCGCCGGGCAGAGCCTCGACAACTGTTCCTTCAAGCTCGATAACATCTTCCTTTGACAAATCAATCACCATTCCCTTCCGCCCCGTCGATTTTTACGGTGGCCGCCTTGTGTTCGCTCCGGGTCGCGAGCTCACACAAGAGCTTTCTCAGCTTCTTATTTGTCAGCCCCTCGGTGTTTATTGTTTCTCCGACAGGTGAAATGTGCTTTGGGTTCTTTTTCTTCGGGCTTTCAAGCTTTCGCTCTTTGCCGTCGGCGATGAACACAAAGCCGCCGTCTACCGC
The DNA here is from genome assembly GCA_946533615.1 of uncultured Clostridia bacterium. Taxonomy (GTDB): domain Bacteria; phylum Bacillota; class Clostridia; order Oscillospirales; family Ruminococcaceae; genus FB2012. Next base: position 16,744 of record CAMNBY010000303.1, on the reverse strand, counting down.
CACAGCAACGAAGTTGCGGTCTTTTTCACGGCCTGCCGAAGCTCTCACCACAGAGCCGACCTTTATATCTGCAAAGCCCATACTCATCACAGCCTGCTGAGTATAACAGCGCCTGTCTGAGTTACGGCTATCGCGTGCTCGAAGTGAGCTGACCATTTGCCGTCCTGTGTTTTCACAGTCCAGCCGTCGGGCATTATCCTGATAGCTGCGGAGCCCATGTTTATCATCGGCTCTATGCAGACCACCATGCCCGCCTGAAACTTTATACCCTTTCCGGCCTTGCCGAAATTTGGTATCTCGGGGTCCTCGTGCATATCTCTTCCGAGACCGTGTCCGACGAACTCCCTTACTACCGAAAAGCCTCTGTCCTCGTTATACTTCTGGATAGCTGCTCCGATGTCGCCGACTCTTACGCCCGGCTTCACCATTTCGATCGCCATCATAAGGCTCTCTTCGGTGGAGTCCAGCAGAGCCTGCACCTCGGGGGCTATCTTTCCGCAGGCAAAGGTCTTGCAGGCGTCGCCGTAATAACCGTCGATATAAGCGCCCGTATCGACGGACACTATATCGCCTTCCATTATCTTCCGCGGCCCGGGTATCCCGTGGATGACCTCGTCATTCACAGAGATGCAGGCTGCTGCGGGGAAGCCCTCGTAGCCCTTAAAGCCCGGCTTTGCGCCGTGAGAGAGGAAATATCTCTCTACTACCTTATCGAGCTCGCGGGTGGTCATTCCGGGGTGAAGAGCCTCGCCTGCTGCCTGAAGGGCGCCTGCGGTGATCTCTCCCGCCTTTCTTAGCTTTTCGATCTCTTTATTGGATTTGATACTTATCATCGTAAGCTTCTTTCTATCGGCCTGTCAGCCGCATCAACCCTTTACAGCGGCGAGTGTCAGTCTGGAGGTATCCTCCACATTCTCCTGACCCTCTACTGTAACGAGCTTGCCCTGAGCCTCGTAGTAATCCTTGAGGGGAGCGGTCTGCTCGTGATAGGTCTTGAGTCTTGAAAGAACGGTCTCGGGCTGGTCGTCCTTGCGGATAACGAGCTCATGGCCGCAGGCATCGCACACGCCCTCTACCTTGCTGGGCTTAAAGTCAACGTGGTAGGTAGCGCCGCAGTCGAGGCAAACTCTTCTGCCGCTGAGCCTCTGCTTGATAGTTTCGTCGGGAACGAAGATCTCAACGACCTTGTCGATCTGAACGCCCATAGCGTCCAGAGCCTCGGCCTGAGGAACTGTTCTCGGGAAGCCGTCGAGTATAAAGCCGTTCTGGGCATCGGGCTCCTTGATCCTGTCCTTGAGGATACCGATAACGATATCGTCGGACACCAGGTCGCCGGCGTCCATAGCAGCCTTTGCCTTCAGGCCATACTCTGTGCCTGCCTTAACGGCAGCACGGAGCATATTACCTGTAGAAATTGTAGGGATCTTAAGTTCATTGCAGATCACTTCTGCCTGAGTGCCTTTGCCGGCACCGGGAGCGCCTAAAAGTATCAGATTCATAACTTAACTCCTTTTCTTATTCGAGGAATCCTCTGTGATGACGCATCATCATCTGAGATTCCATAGTCCTTACCGTTTCAAGCGCAACGCTTACAACGATAAGTATCGAAGTACCGCCCATTGCGATGTTGACGCCCGAGATCTTGCCGAAGATGATCGGGAAGATCGCGATTATTCCGAGGAAGATAGCGCCCACGAGGGTGATCTTGGAAAGGATCCTGCTGAAGTAGTCGCTGGTAGGCTTACCGGGTCTGATACCGGGAACGCCGCCGTTGGACTGGCGCAGGTTGTTCGCGATCTCTACGGGGTTATACTGCATCGAAACGTAGAAGTAATTAAATCCGATTATGAGCAGGAAGTACAGGCAGGCGTAGAACGGATGAGTATAGCTGAACCATTCCAGAAGCTTGTTATAGAAGCCTGTGCCGTCCTCTCTCGGCTTGATGAACATTTCGAGTGTTGAAGGCAGGGACATAAAGGCCATCGCGAAGATGATAGGAAGAACGCCGCTCATGCAGACCTTGATCGGAATGAAGGTGTTCTGTCCGCCGTACTGTTTTCTGCCGACTACTCTCTTAGCATACTGTATCGGTATGCGTCTCTCAGACTCGTTCATAAAGATTATGAACGCGATCATGAGAACGAAGACCACAAGGATGATCGGAACGAGGATCATATACTTAGCCTCGCCTGTCTTCATCATCAGGATAAGGTTCCATACTGCAGCGGGGCCTCTTGCGATAATACCTGCGAACAGCAGCATAGAGATGCCGTTGCCGATACCCTTTTCGCTGATCTGATCGCCGAGCCAGATGGTGAGCATCGAGCCTGCGACGAAGCAGATGAGGATAACCACCTCAGAGAACCACTTCTGCCAGCCCTCATAGTAAACGAGAGCGTTTACGGAAGAGGAGCCGAGGGTCCTGTAGTAAGCCCAGCCCTGGAAGATCGAGATCGCCAGAGCAAGCCACTTTGTGATCTTGTTGAGCTTCTTTCTGCCCTCGGGGCCTTCCTTCGAGAGTCTCTCGAGGGGAGGAAGAGCGTAGGTAAGAAGCTGGATAATGATCTGCGCGTTGATATAAGGTCCTACCGAGAGGGCAAGTATCGTTGCCTTACCGAAGTTACCGCCCGAAAGAACGTTGAGGTAACTGAAGAAGTTGCCGCTTTCGTTGTTCGTTGAGAACCACGATGCGATAGCTTCGGAATTAAGGTAAGGAACGGGAACTGCGCCGCCCACTCTGTAGATGATGATGATGAATAATGTAAACAGAAGCTTCCTTCTCAGCTCCGGAACCTTCCAGGCATTACGGAACGTTTCTATCATTATTACATCACCTCAGCCTTTCCGCCTGCCTTTTCGATCTTTTCCTTTGCAGAAGCGGAAAATGCTGCTGCCTTAACAGTAAGGCTCTTTGTAAGCTCTCCGTTTCCGAGAACTTTAACGCCGTCGAGCTCCTTCTTTACAAGGCCGCTTGCCTTGAGCAGCTCAGTATCTACGACTGTTCCGTCAACGAATCTTTCCAGATCGGAAACATTGATAACGGTATATTCAGTAGCAAAAATGTTGTTGAATCCGCGCTTAGGGATCCTTCGTGCCAGCGAGGTCTGTCCGCCCTCGAAGCCCGGCCTTACGCCGCCGCCCGAACGAGCTTTCTGACCCTTATGGCCCTTTCCTGCTGTCTTTCCCCAGCCGGAGCCGTGGCCTCTTCCTATTCTCTTGGAAGCGGACTTGCTGCCCTCAGCAGGTGATAATTCATGCAGTTTCATTTGTTAGCACCTCCTTGCTTTACGCTTCGGTCACCTTGATAAGGTGTGAAATGACCCTGATCTTGCCCTGTGTCTGAGCGTTATCGGGCTGTTCGGTCACATCACCGATCTTCTTAAGTCCAAGAGAATTGGCGGTCAGGACTTGCTTCTGCACCTTATTGTTAAGGCTCTTGACCAGTTCGATCTTCAAGTTTGCCATTGCCTTCTCCTCCTTAGCCTAAAATTTCCGCTGCGGTCTTTCCTCTCTTTGCAGCAACCTCATCAAGAGATTTAACTGATGCAAGACCATTTACTGTGGCTCTTACCACGTTGCAGGGATTATTGGAACGAAGCGACTTCGCTCTGATATCCTTGATGCCGGCGGCTTCAACAACTGCTCTCACAGTGCCGCCTGCGATGATTCCCGTACCTTCTGCGGCGGGCTTGAGAAGAACCTCGCCTGCGCCGAACTTGCCGACGATCTCGTGGGGGATGGAAGTGCCCTTAAGAGAAACCTTTACAAGGTTCTTCTTAGCGTCCTCAATGCCCTTGCGGATCGCGTCGGGAACTTCGCTTGATTTACCGATGCCGAAGCCTACGGTGCCGTTGCCGTCACCGACAACTATCAGAGCCGAGAACTTCATGATACGGCCGCCCTTAACAGTCTTGGATACTCTGTTGATAGCGACTACCTTTTCGGTAAGCTCCATGTTGGAAGCATCTATAATAGCCAAAAGTATACCCTCCTTTAGAACTTCAGTCCGCCTTCGCGGGCTCCGTCTGCCAATTCTTGAACACGGCCGTGATAGAGATATCCGCCTCTGTCGAATACAACAGTTTCGATACCCTTATCCTGGGCTGCCTTAGCGATCATCTCGCCTACCTTGCGGGCGCCTTCCTTGTTGCCGCCGTTGCCCTCGAAGCCCTTGGACATTGAGGAAGCAGCGCAGAGTGTAACACCGTTAACGTCGTCGATGATCTGTGCATATATATGCTTTGAGGAGCGGAATACGTTCAGGCGGGGGCACTCGGGAGTACCGCTGATCTTGTTGCGGACTCTCTGGTGTCTTTTGATTCTTGCCTTCGCTCTGTCAAGCTTTTTCACCATAGTTATTCTCTCCTTTTAATTACTTCTTGGCGCCCTTACCGGCCTTACCTTCCTTGCGGATGATATACTCACCGGTATAGCGGATACCCTTGCCCTTATAAGGCTCGGGCGGACGCTTTTCGCGGATCTCGCAGGCGAACTGACCTACTGCCTGCTTGTCGATACCAGAAACGACGATCTGGTTAGGCTGGGGAACGTCTATCTTGATCCCGTTGCTCTCAGGCACGATAACCTGATGAGAATAGCCAAGGTTCATAACAAGGTTGTTGCCCTGCTTCTGAGCTCTGTAACCAACGCCGACGATCTCAAGTGTCTTCGAGAAGCCGTTTGTTACGCCCTCTACCATGTTGTGGATGAGAGTTCTTGTAAGGCCGTGGAGGCTCTTGTGGAGCTTATCCTCGCTGGGACGCGAAACTGTTACCTCTGCGCCCTCGACCTTGATTATCATATCCTTATTGAATTCCTTAGTCAATTCGCCCTTAGGTCCCTTGACTGTTACAACGTTTCCATCTGCAACAGTTACCGTTACTCCGGCAGGAACACTAATAGGCTTCAAACCGATTCTTGACATATATTAGTCCTCCTTACCAAACAAATGCGAGAACTTCACCGCCGACACCGAGCTCTCTTGCCTTCTTGTCGGTAACTACGCCCTTAGACGTAGAAACGATCGCGGTTCCAAGTCCCTTCATTACCTTAGGCATATCCTCGCAGCTCGAGTAGATCCTAAGACCAGGCTTAGAAACTCTTCTAAGTCCCGAAATAACGGGGTTCCTGTTATCGTCATACTTCAGAGTGATCCTGATTATGCCCTGTTTACCGTCCTCTATGACCTTGAAGTCCTTCACATAGCCCTCGTCTACGAGGATCTGGGTGATGGCCTTCTTCATATTCGATGCAGGAACGTCAACTGTTGCGTGCTTAGCTGTGCTTGCGTTACGGATCCTGGTAAGCAGGTCCGCGATAGTATCTGTGATTTGCATGCTTTTTGACCTCCTTTACCAACTTGCCTTTTTAACGCCGGGGATCTGACCGTCATGAGCCAGCTCTCTGAAGCAGATACGGCAAACGCCGAACTTTCTCAGATAAGCGTGGGGCCTTCCGCAGATCTTGCATCTGTTGTAAGCGCGAGTGGAATACTTAGGCTTTGCCTGCTGCTTGTTTATCATAGCCTTTTTAGCCATTTATTTTTCCTCCTCTTTCTTACTTTGCGAACGGAGCGCCCATCAGAGAGAGCAGCTCTTTTGCTTCTTCGTCGGTGTTAGCAGTAGTGATAAAGTTGATATCCATACCGCGAACCTTGTCGATCTTGTCGTACTCGATCTCAGGGAAGATCAGCTGCTCCTTGATACCGGTAGAGTAGTTGCCTCTGCCGTCGAAGGAATTGCCGTTGATGCCTCTGAAATCTCTTACACGAGGAAATGCAACGTTGAACAGTCTGTCAACGAACTCATACATTTTCTCTGCTCTGAGGGTCACCTTTACGCCGATGATCTGGCCGTCACGCAGCTTGAAGTTAGCAACGGACTTCTTTGCCTTACAGGTCACAGGTCTCTGACCGGTGATCGCTGCCAGGTCTGCCATGATAGCGTCGATAACCTTCTTATTATCCTTATCAGCGCCGCAGCCGACATTTATTACTACCTTGTCGAGCTTCGGGATCTGCATAACGTTAGCGTAGCCGAACTTTTTCATCATAGCAGGAGCTACGGTGCTAACATAATATTCTTTAAGTCTTGCAGCCATCGTAAGTTCTCCTCCTCAATCAAAATTCTTCGCCACAGCCGGCGTTCTTGCAAACTCTTACCTTAGTGCCGTCATCAAGGAACTTATGAGCGATCCTTGTGGCCTTGCCGCACTTGGGGCAAACTGCCTGTACCTTATCCGCATACATAGCGGCCTCGGCCTGGACGATGCCGCCCTGCTGCTGAGCATTTCTGGGCTTAACGTGCTTGGTTACCATGTTCAGGCCCTCAACGATGACCTTTCTCTCCTTAGGAGATACTGCCAGCACCTTGCCCTTCTTGCCCTTGTCCTTACCGGAGATGATAACAACAGTGTCGCCTGTTCTTACGTGTACCTTATTCATTTCAACGACACCTCCTGATCAAAGTACCTCGGGAGCGAGGGAGAGGATCTTGAGATAATCCTTCTCGCGGAGCTCCTTGGCAACCGGTCCAAAAATACGAGTACCCCTGGGGTTTTTATCTTCCTTGATTATAACAGCAGCGTTCTCATCGAAGCGGATATATGTTCCGTCTGCTCTTCTGAGACCCTTTGCTGAACGAACGATTACTGCCTTTACAACATCGCCCTTCTTAACAACGCCGCCCGGTGTTGCCTTCTTAACGGAAGCAACAACGACGTCACCGATGTTTGCATACTTTCTGCGTGTACCGCCGAGTACCCTGATGCACATAAGCTCCTTAGCGCCGGAGTTATCTGCTACCTTCAGGTAAGTCTGCATCTGTATCACAGTGCGTTCCTCCTTTCAAAACGTTGAATGTCCAAGGCTGCGGCAGAGCCTCTCTGCCGTGTACCTTGATCGTAAATAGTAATGATTACTTTGCCTGCTCGAGAACCTTTACAAGGCGCCATCTCTTATCCTTGGAGAGAGGACGGGTCTCCATAACCTCTACCTTGTCGCCGATCCTGCACACGTTCTCTTCGTCATGTACCTTCAGCTTAACTGTTCTCTTGATGATCTTCTTATACAGAGGGTGCTGAACGTTATCCGCGATAGCAACGACGATAGTCTTGTCCATCTTGTCGGAAACGACCTTACCAACTCTGGTCTTTCTAAGATTTCTTTCGCTCACAGTAGATCCTCCCTTCCGAATTACTGAACGGACTCTTGCTTACGAAGGAATGTCTTTACACGAGCAATATCCTTCTTAACTGCCTTCATTCTCATCGGGTTCTCCAACTGATTTACGGCGTGCTGGAAGCGAAGGTTAAAAAGCTCCTGCTTCAGCTCTGCGAGCTTTTCGTTGAGCTCTGCTGCTGACATATCCTTGATCTCATTTGCTTTCATTATTGCTCACCACCCGTTTCAACAGTTTCTTTTTTGACAAACTTGCACTTGATAGGAAGCTTATGCATTGCAAGACGCATAGCCTCTCTTGCGGTCTCCTCGGGAACGCCTGCGATCTCAAACATTACGCGGCCCGGCTTAACAACGGCTACCCAATACTCGGGAGAACCTTTACCTGAACCCATTCGGGTCTCGGCGGGCTTTTCGGTAACAGGCTTGTCGGGGAAGATCTTGATCCAAACCTGACCGCCACGCTTGATGTATCTTGTCATCGCGATACGGGCAGCCTCGATCTGGTTCGAGGTGATCCATGCAGGCTGAAGAGCCTGAAGTCCGAAATCACCGTAGGTGACCTTATTGCCTCTGGTGGCCTTGCCCTTAAGGCGGCCTCTCTGTACTCTTCTGTACTTAACTCTCTTTGGAAGCAGCATTATACGTTACCTCCTTCTCTTTTCATAGCGCGAGCCTTGTTGAAATCTCTGCGATTGTCCTTAGCTCTGTCATTCTGACGGGGTCTGCGCTTTCTGTCGTTTCTGTCGCCGGTGTCCTTTCTGTCGGAAGCAGCGACCTGACCCTTGAGCACCTCACCTCTGTATACCCAGACCTTGATACCGAGTCTGCCGTAGGTGGTGTGTGCCTCTGCGGTGCCGTAGTCGATGTCGGCTCTGATGGTCTGAAGCGGGATAGTGCCTTCGTGATAGGTCTCGCTTCTTGCGATCTCAGCGCCTGCAAGTCTGCCTGCGGCTCTTACCTTGATGCCCATTGCGCCGAGCTTCATTGCTCTGCCGATGGCCTGCTTCATAGCACGTCTGAAGGATACACGATCCTCGAGGTCATGTGCTATCTTCTCAGCGATGAGCTGAGCATTTATATCGGGCTGCTTTACCTCAACGATGTTGATAGCAACCTTCTTGCCGATCTTCTTTTCGATGTCGGCGCGGATCTTTTCGATCGCGGCACCCTTCTGGCCGATGACCAGACCGGGCTTAGCGCAGTGGATGTGGATCTTAACTCTCTGTCCGCCGTCGCTGTCGCTGTATCTTTCGATCTCAACCTTGGGAACGCCTGCATAAACGCACTTGTCGCTGTCGTTCTTCGAGCGTCTGTTAAGAGTCTTCATAACGTACTCGCGGATGTTGTAGTCCTCAACGAGAGTGTCGCCGAAAGTGCTCTTATCTGCAAACCAGCGCGAATCCCAATCCTTGATCACACCGACTCTCAGTCCGTGTGGATTAACTTTCTGGCCCATAATAAACCTCCTCTTTCAGCTTATTCCTTTTCCTTGAGAACCACGGTAACGTGAGATGTTCTCTTGAGTATCCTGTAGGCTCTGCCCTGTGCTCTCGGCATGATCCTCTTCATTGTCGGACCGGGGCAAACGTAGCACTCTGCAACATAGAGGTTATCCTTATCCATGTTGTGGTTGTTCTCTGCGTTTGCAGCAGCGGACTTGAGAAGCTTCTCCAAATATTCACAAGCAGCCTTGGGTGTATGCTTTACTGTCGCCATAGCGACCTCGTAATCCTTGCCTCTGATCAGATCGAGGACGATCTGCACCTTGCGGGGAGAGATACGAGCGTTTCTAAGAATTGCCTTTGCTTCCATCTGTACTCCTCCTTCCGCTTACTTCTTGCCGTTGTTAGAGGTCTTGGATCCGGCATGGCCCTTGAAGGTCCTTGTCGGAGCAAACTCGCCCAGCTTGTGGCCTACCATATCCTCTGTAACATAAACAGGAACGTGCTTGCGGCCGTCATGTACAGCGAAGGTGTGGCCAACGAACTGAGGGAAGATAGTGGAGGCTCTGCTCCAGGTCTTAACGACCTTCTTCTCTCCTGCCTCATTCATAGCGGTAACTTTTTTCATAAGGGACTCTTCGACGAAGGGGCCCTTCTTGATGCTTCTGCTCATTATTCATCTGCCTCCTTTCGCCTTACTTGCCGTTTCTGCGCTTAACAATGAACTTATCAGATCTGTTATGCTTAGCGCGGGTCTTGTAACCGAGTGTGGGCTTGCCCCAGGGGCTAACAGGACCGGGACGGCCGACAGGCGACTTACCTTCACCACCGCCGTGGGGGTGGTCGCAGGGGTTCATGACAGAACCGCGGACTGTAGGTCTCCAACCCATGTGACGCTTTCTACCGGCCTTACCGATATTAACGTTCTCGTGGTCGATATTTCCTACCTGGCCGATAGTGGCCATGCAGATGATCGGTACTTTTCTCATCTCGCCCGAGGGGAGTCTGATGAGGGCGTACTTCTCTTCCTTACCCATCAGCTGAGCCATATTGCCGGCAGATCTTACGAGCTGAGCGCCCTTGCCGGGATAGAGCTCGATGTTGTGGATAAAGGTACCAACGGGGATATTCTCGAGGGGCAGTGCGTTGCCGGGCTTGATGTCGGCGTCTGCGCCTGCTCTTACAACATCGCCGACCTTGAGGCCGTTGGGAGCGATGATGTATCTCTTCTCGCCGTCCTCATACTCAACGAGGGCGATGAATGCCGATCTGTTAGGATCGTACTCCAGTGTCTGAACAGTAGCGTTCATACCGATCTTGTTTCTCTTGAAATCAATTACACGGTACTTTCTTCTTACGCCGCCGCCTCTGTGGCGAACGGTGATCCTGCCGTAGCTGTTTCTGCCGGACTTCTTGTCCATAGGCTCGAGCAGCGACTTGCAGGGAGCGACCTTAGAGAGTCCGGAATAATCGGTAACTGTCATACCTCTTCTACCCGGAGTCGTAGGCTTGTAGCTCTTTATTGCCATTATTGATTCACTCCTTAAAATAGTTTTGCGAAGGGGTCAAAGAGCCTTGTGCTCCAAGCACCTCTCCATACTTACGCTCTGCGGTGGATGCCGAATTTATCGAGCGGCCCTCGCCGCCTCGCAGAGCCTTTCCGCCTCCCCTCGGTTATCGGGGCCGGCAGAGAGCGCAGGCCTGAGCCCGCACTTCATTCGGAAGCTCTTCGGGAGCTTCTTACTTAGTACATACCGTCGAAGAACTCGATGGTCTTGTCGCCCTTGAGGGTAACGATCGCCTTCTTGCGGTCGGGTCTGTAGCCGAGGTATCTGCCCATTCTCTTCTGCTTGCCCTTGACGCTCATGGTGTTTACCTTAGCGACCTGGACATCGAAGAGCTTTTCAACAGCCTTAGCTATCTCTACCTTGTTGGCGTCGGTAGCAACTTCAAAAGTGTACTTGCCGTCAGCGAGCCTCTCCATGGAGTCCTCGGTGATAACGGGCTTTAAGATTATATCCTGAGCTGTTTTCATCACGCATAAACCTCCTCGATCTTTGCTACAGCATCCTTGGCAACGATGAACTTGTCATAGTTGAGGATGTCGTAAACGTTCAGAGTGTTTACTGTTGCGGTCTTGACGCCGGGGATGTTGGCAGCGCTCTTGATTACCTTCTTGTCGGTCTCGGCGGTAACGATGAGAGCCTTGCCGTCAACGCCCAGTGCCTTGAGCATTGCAACTATATTCTTGGTCTTGAACTCCTCGGACTTGATAGCGTCAACAACTACCATCTCGGAGTCCAGAACCTTTGTGGAAAGAGCAGACTTCATAGCAAGTCTTCTTTCCTTCTTGTTGAGCGTATAGCCGTAGTCTCTGGGCTTGGGGCCGAGAGCAACGCCGCCGTGTACCCACTGCGGAGCTCTGATGGAGCCTTGTCTTGCATGGCCTGTGCCCTTCTGTCTCCAGGGCTTTCTTCCGCCGCCGCTCACTTCTGTTCTTGTGAGAGTGGACTGTGTGCCCTGTCTCTGATTTGCGAGGTAGCAAACTACCATAGCGTGCATAAGGGCCTTGTTGGGAGCAACGCCGAATACAGCGTCATTGAGCTCAGTGTCAGCAACCTTGTTGCCTGCCATATCAAATACTGTGATCTGTGACATTCTGACTCCTCCTTCCATTAAGCTTTCTTAACGCAATCAACTATCGTAACGGTGCCGTTCTTGGGACCGGGGATAGCGCCCTTGATCGCGATAAGGTTATTTTCTGCGTCGATCTTTACGATCTTGAGGTTCTGTACGGTAACTCTTTCAGCACCGAGGTGTCCGGGCATTCCCTTGCCCTTGTAGATCCTTGAAGGGCTGGAGCAAGCGCCGTAGGAGCCTGCGTGCCTGTGAACAGGGCCTGTACCGTGAGTTTCCTTGAGCCTTGCGCCGTTGTGACGCTTGATCGTGCCGGCGTAGCCTTTACCCTTGCTGGTGCCGCAAACATCAACGATGTCGCCCTCAGCAAATGTGTCAGCCTTTACGATGTCGCCGACGTTAAGGCCGGAGATGTCCTCGAATCTGAACTCCTTGAGAGTTCTCTTCTGAGCAACGTCAGCCTTCTTGAAGTGACCCGCGAGAGGCTTGTTCACTCTCTTTGCGCGGATCTCGCCGAAGCCAAGCTGTACTGCCTCGTAGCCGTCGTTCTCGATAGTCTTCTTCTGAACGACAACGCAGGGGCCGGCTTCAACGACTGTTACAGGTATTACCTTACCTGTCTCATCAAAGATCTGTGTCATACCGATCTTCTTGCCGATGATTCCCTTTTGCATTTTTTATTCCTCCTATTGGTTATTGGTCGGTTTCCCGACATGACCTGCAAACACTGATGCGAGATCGCACGCGATCTCTTTTTGGGGATCACTTGATCTCCATTACAATGTTAACGCCTGCAGGAAGGTCAAGGCCCTCGAGAGCTGCTGTAGTCTCCTTAGTCGGACGGATAACGTCGATAAGTCTCTTGTGAGTTCTCAGCTCAAACTGCTCTCTGCTGTCCTTGTACTTGTGAACTGCTCTCAGGATCGTTACGATCTCCTTGTCTGTGGGCAGCGGGATAGGTCCGCTTACCTGTGCGCCGGAACGCTTCACAGCCTCAACGATCTTCTTAGCAGCAGCATCAACTACTGCGTGCTCGTAACCCTTGATCTTGATCCTGATCTTTTCATTGACTGCCATATGATCGCCTCCTTAGTGCAATATCAAAATATGGGGGCAGGACTCTCGTCCCAATGCAATACCTTGTGTCTGTCGTTTATCTGACAGCGGGATCGGTGGCTCCCGTCCTTGAAAGACCTGCAAACGTCGGTTTTTCAATTCACACTCTGCCGTGTGTTCCCATCATCATGTCCACAAAAAAATCCGAACCCTTTCGGTATTCGGAGGACATAAGACTCGAAAACAGCGCAGCTGACGCACCCATGCAAAAGCGGCAAGCCGCCCTTCGCAAGAAGCATAAGCACATACTGTGTTCGGTATTACAGTCGCCCGGTTTAAAATCGGACATACTCCACGAAAATTCCCCGGCACACCGCCGGCAACCTTTCGCTTCATCGCATATCATCGGGCGCAATGCGCCCTTCTGTTGCAGTCATGCAAGTAATATTATACACTACCCGACGCCCTTTTGCAAGCATTTGCGGCAATTTTTGGCTATAGAATTTTTGTCAAATCTTCCACCCCGTTTTGGACATTTTGTACAAAGCCGAAAAACCGCGCACCGATCAGCCCAAAATCCGCCCTTTATATATTAAGATAGTATAGCAGGCGATCCAATGCACAATGCACAATCGGAATTGATAGTTGATAGTTATTGTGCGCCGCAGCTGTGAGCGGGAAACAAAAAACGCCGAAAGCGGCACCTTCACACTATCAATTATCCATTATCAATTCAGCCGACCGCAAAGCTCGGATAGAACCACCCGCAACAAGGCTCTCCTAACGGCAAGGACGCCGCCTCATTCACAAGGGCACCCGCCTCCCCTCCGGGGAGGCCTCGCAAAGCCCTGTCAGGCGCTCAACTGAAAAATGGTGGGGGAATTAAAAAAAAGGCTTGACATCTTATTATTTTTGTGTTATTATCATAATAGAAATAACAGATAGGAGCGATACTCATGCAGTCAGAAAAAGAATTCCTGAAGGGCTATAAGCTGAGCGACTACGAAAGGCCTTCGGTGACAGCCGACGTCGCCGCCTTTATGATAAGCCCGCAGGATAAGGAAAACTACCGCCGCAACCCCGAGAACAAGCTGCTGCTTCTGCTGGTCAAAAGGGGCGGCCACCCATTCAAGGATTGCTGGGCGCTGCCAGGCGGCTTCCTGCAAAAGGGCGAGACCATCGAGCAGTGCGCACTCAGGGAGATCAAAGAGGAAACTAACGTCCTGCCTGCCTCGCTGATGCCCGTGGGCGTGTTCAGCGAACCCGACCGCGACCCCAGAGGCTGGATAATCTCCAATGCCTATGTCTCGATAATCAGCGAGGAGTCTGTGCGGCAGGTCGGAATGGACGACGCCTCGGACGCCCAGTGGTTCTCGGTCAGCTTTGACCGCAGCGGGAACGGCAGCTACCGCCTCTCCCTCGAGTACGAAGACGTAAGGCTCTGCGCCGTGCTTGCCGAGGAAAAGACAAGCTTCGGAAAAACAGCCTTCCGCATCTCGGACAGCGGCGGACTCGCCTTCGACCACGCAGCCATCATCGCTCAGGCACTCACCGCCCTGAGAAACGAAGCCAAGAACTTCGACACCATCTTCGACTTCCTCCCCGAGAGGTTCACCCTCACCGCCCTGCAAAAGGTCCAGGAGACTATCATGAATGTCTCGGTGCTGCCCGCGAATTTCAGGCGAATGGTAAGCAGCTATGTGGAGGAAACAGACGACTACGTCCGCGGAGAGGGCCACCGTCCCGCAAGGCTCTACACGCGCAAGACCATCAAGGAGGGATCGACATGAATTGCAGAGAGATCTACGAAACAGGCCTGCTCTATCACCACTACGCAAACACAGCCTACCCCCTGACGCCGCAGTCCTTCATGCAGTATCGGATAAACGACAGGGACAGGATCTTCGACTTCGTTAACACCGAATGGCAGAAGGCCGACGAGCTGTCACTCTATATCCACGTTCCGTTTTGCAAGCAGCGCTGCAAATTCTGCGAGTACGTCGTCCTCGAGAACACCGACGAGACCACCGAGGACGAGTATGTCGGGCTGCTGCTCAGGGAAATGAAGATGTACTCCGAGATACTTAGGGGCAAAAGGATCGTGGGCTATGATCTCGGCGGCGGAACGCCCTCGAAGCTCTCGGCCGAGAACCTGACCCGCATCACAAACGCCGTGAGGGAGCTTTTCGATATTCGGGAGGGCGTCGTGTTCAGCGTCGAGACTACTCCCGTGATAGCCGCCAACGACCCCGAAAAGATACGCCTGCTCTACGACCTCGGCTACCGCAGGATAAGCATGGGCATACAGACAGTCTCGAAAAGGCTGCTGAGCGAGCTTGGACGCGAGGGCTCGGCCTCGATCTACGAGAAGGCCGTGAAGAACATACGAGCCGCAGGCTTTACAAGCTTCAACATCGACCTGATGTACGGCTTCCTCTACCAGACCGATACGGATTTCAGCAACACCATCAAGTACGCCGTGGGGCTTGGCCCCGAGCACATCACCCTCTACCGCAACCGCTACAAAGGAACAAAGATCGAAAGCGAAGCGGGCGGCGTGTCCATCTACAAGGCGGTCTACCAGTACAGGCTGGCCTACACGATGCTCACCGACAGCGGCTATGCGGCAAACATCGGCAAGAACACCTTCTCGAAGGTCGAGGGCGACTACGGCACCAGCGACTACCTGACCACCCGCGTCATCTACGGCACTCCCTACGTCGGAATGGGGCTCGGGGCGCAGTCCTTCGGCATCGACTACCTCGCCTACAACCTCGGCGCCGCCGAAAAGAAAATGGAGCGCTACAGAAAAGCCATCGAAGAGGGCAGGCTGCCGATACAGGACATCTACCCCCTGCCAAAGGAAGAGAGCATCGCAAAGATGGTCTCGGTGGCGTTCTACTTCGCCTTCGTTGACCTCGCGGCCTTCAAAAAGCGCTTCGGGCTCGACTTCTGCGAGTACTTCCACGAGGAAGTTGACTTCGTGCTGGAGAACAGGCTGATGGAAATGTGCGACGGCAGGCTCCGGCTGACAGAACGCGGCGCCGACCACATCAACGGAGTGATACCCCTGTTCTATTCCAAGCGCTCGAAGGAGGAGCTTAAAACAGCCTTCGCCGCAAAGACACTCGGCGAGGAAAACGACGAACGGCTCTTCTTGGACGCCTATAACATCGACAACTATTTCAGGCCGTCTATCGCCGTTGACATCGCCGTGTTCGGCAGAGGCGGCGGCAAGCTCAGCCTGCTGCTCGTCAGAAGGGGCGAACACCCCTATATGAACCACTGGGCTCTGGCAGGCGGCTTTATGAGAAGCGACGAGACCCTTGAACAGGCCGCCGCAAGAGAGCTCGCCGAAGAAACGGGCGTCACCGCCGAAAAGCTTCTGCCCGTCGGGAATTACAGCGACGTGGCAAGAGACCCGAGAGGCAGAGTCGTAAGCTGCGCGTATACCGCAGTGGTCGAGAAAGCAGACGTCAGCGTTTTCAGCGGCGACGACGCCGTGGACGCAGGCTGGTTCGACTTTGAGATCAAGCAGGAGGGCGACACCTACAGCCTCACGCTGACGAACGGCGGTAGGCAGTTCTCGGCAAAAGTGAAAAAGGCCGCAGGCGGCACAAAGATACTTGACAACAGCGGCATCGCCTTCGACCACGCAAAAATAATCCTCGACGCCTACTTGACGGCACAGGGAGAAATATAGTATTAATAATATAGGAGATGATATTATGAAAAAATTTCTTGTAGTAGTTGATATGCAGAAGGACTTTGTGGACGGCGCCCTCGGAAGCGCCGAGGCCTGCGCGATCGTGCCTGCCGCCGCAGAGAAGATAAGGGGCTTCGAGGGGCAGATCTTCGCGACCTTCGACACCCACTTTGAAAACTACATGGAAACGGCAGAGGGCAGAAAGCTGCCTGTGCCGCACTGCATCAAGGGCAGCGACGGCTGGAAGCTGAACGCCGACATCGCCGCGGCGCTCTGCGAAAAGGGCTACACGGCTGTCGAGAAATACACCTTCGGCTCGGTCGAGCTGCCGAGGCTCATCAAGGAAGCCGCAGGCGACGAGGAGTTCTGCATCGAGCTGATAGGCCTCTGCACGGATATATGCGTTGTCAGCAACGCGCTGCTGCTCAAGGCAAACTTCCCCGAGGCGGAGATCAAGGTTGACGCTGCCTGCTGTGCAGGCGTAACGCCCGAAAAGCACAACGCCGCCTTAGAGACCATGAGAAGCTGCCAGATCGGGTGCTAACGGCGCACGGCCGGATACGCCCCGGGCGCGGGTGCGCAAGTCGCGAGATCACTCGCAAGCTCGTTTACAACAGCGAAATGTGCCGGGGCTCCCTCGCGATACGGGTACACGGCGTGTACCACGCAAGTCGCGGGATCACTCGCAGGCTCGTTTACAACGGTGTAATGTGCGGGGGGATC
>CAMNBY010000302.1 GCA_946533615.1 uncultured Clostridia bacterium | reverse complement strand
AATTTTCTGTGAAAGGGAGGGCTTCTATATGATTATTTGAAAAGCACAGAAGGGGGAATTTTGGGGCTAATTATATTATAGCAGGTTAAAACAGAAAATGCTGCCCTGCGGACAAAGTTGTCCGAGCAGGAGCAGCAGATGATCTCGGTGGGTGTTGAATTATTAAAAATGCGGCAACTTCATACTGCGTTAGTTCAAGGTGATTTTATTCTCGTTCTCTTTGTTTTTCTTTTCACCTATGACCTGAACTGATTTTACCAGCTTTGAATTACGATAAAGCTCGATCTTATAAATTGAGTCTTCTCTGTCTTTAAGCATACTTATATCATTATAAGTTATTGTAACCCGATATAATTCATCAGCATCTATGTCAGCTACCGTAAGATAATACAATGAACGACTGGTAAAGCTTCGGGAAATATGTCCTTTGTATCTTGTAAGTTTAACAGTTGCATTGTTAATGACAATAGTATCAGAATCATCATTCAAGTCTTTATTTATATCTGTCCACAGCAGGATTTCTTGGCTGATTGATCTATTAGCAACGACGGATATGTAGTTATCAAAAATAAGATTATAACATATAATAACACCTATCACCAAAAAGATAATAAATGCAATAAATCTATGGGATTTCTGTTGATCGCTAATTGATTTATATCCTATTATCACAAAGAAAATAGAAATGCAAATATATGATATTACTTGTAATATTATATTAATTGGTATAGTTATTATAAGAACTCGTAAGCTATGCTCTCCAATTAACGAATGAGGATTAGTACAAAATGCAATAGCTATTACTATAAATACAATGATAGATAAACATTTTATCCAAAAAGGCTTAGTACGAATATAATCAACTATTTTTTTCATGTCCCTGCTCCTGATATACATTTTTACTATCAAAGTATAACATATATTAACTATTAGTGTCAAGCAGCCGATTATTTGCATTTTTATTAGAGCCACAAAGGGAAACCGTGAAAATGCTCGATATCAGCTGAGGTAAACTGTCCGATATTTCCAAGACCTATGGTGAGATTTCAAAGGGCGACTATATCAGAAATCTTGTCGAGGAAGAAAAGCAACGCAAAGCACAGACAAACAAAAAGAAACCACACAGATAGAGAAAGGAGAAAAATATTGAACAATACTTATGACGATTCCGCCCGCACAGCTATACCCGTCTGGAAACGCTACACCCTGACCGTCACCGAGGCGGCCGAGTATTACCACATCGGGGAGGGCAAGCTTCGCAGTATCGCCGAGGAGCACAAGTGTGATGACTTCATCATCTTTAACGGCAACCGAGTGCTTTTCAAGCGTGAGAGATTTGAGGAATTTCTTGACCGAGTGGCTGTGATTTAGGGTATTGAAAAAGGCCCGGATCTGTGTTATAATAAAAATGCAAGTTCGGGTCTCTTTCTTGAAAGGAGAGATTAGCTTGAGTGAAGATAGAAGAGACCGGAATAAAAGAAAACTAAGATTTGGCGAAAGCCAGAGAGAAGACGGAAGGTACCGTTATACCTACATTGACGCATTCGGCAAGAAAAGGGACGTATACAGCTGGCGGCTTGAAGCTACTGATCCGCACCCGGAGGACAAGAAAAAAGATCTGTCGCTGAGGGAAAAGGAACTGAAAGTCGCAAAGGATACTTTAGACTACATAGCTGTGAATGGTGGAAATTACACTGTGCTGCGGCTGGTCGAGAGGTATATCTCGCTGAAAACAGGCGTGCGTCAAAGTACGAGAACAGGCTATAAGACAGTCATCAATCTGTTGAAGAAAGACCCGTTCGGGAGTTTGCGCATTGACAAGATAAGACGCTCCGATGCCAAGCTGTGGCTTATAAAGCTTCAGCGAGAGGAAGGCAAAAGCTATAGCACTATTCACACTATCAGAGGTGTGCTGAGACCTGCATTCCAGATGGCAGAGGACGACGACCTGATACGGAAAAATCCTTTTGGCTTTGAGCTTGCTACGATAATTGAAAATGACAGCGAGCCGAGAGAGGCACTTACGGAAAAGCAGCAGAAGGATTACCTTGATTTCATCAGAAATGACAAGCACTACTGCCAGTATTATGACGGGATATTTATCCTGTTTAACACAGGGCTGCGTATATCGGAGTTTTGCGGACTGACTATTTCGGACATTGACTTTGACAATCAACGCATAAACGTTGAACGTCAGCTTATACGCACAAG
This sequence comes from uncultured Clostridia bacterium, assembly GCA_946533615.1. Classification (GTDB taxonomy): domain Bacteria; phylum Bacillota; class Clostridia; order Oscillospirales; family Ruminococcaceae; genus FB2012. The sequence goes on along the minus strand of CAMNBY010000302.1, from coordinate 6,333 downwards.
TGAAGGGAAGTACATCATCGAAAATCCCAAGACCCAAAGCGGAGTAAGGTCGATACCGATGACTGCCGAGGTAGAAGCAGCGTTCCAAAGGATAATCGCCGGCCGAAAGCGTGCAAAGCACGAGCCGATCATCGGCGGCTGTGTCGGATTCCTGTTTCTTGACAAGAACGGTATGCCGAGGCTGGCACTGCACTGGGAAAAGGTCATGCAGCGCATAAGAGCAAAATACACCTCAGAAAAGCTGAGACCTTTGCCGAGGATAACGCCTCACGTTTGCCGACACACCTTCTGCACCAATATGTCAAGGCTGGGTATGAATCCCAAAATGCTGCAATACATAATGGGCCATGCCGACGTGGGGGTAACTTTGAACACCTATACCCATGTCAGATATGAGGACGCAGAGCGTGAGATGAAGCGTATCTGGAGCTCGAAAACAGCCTGAAAATTGCGCTGAATCGTGGCATATGAACACGAGAGTGTGAACTTTTTATGAAATCCAAGGCTTCAAAAAGCCTGAAATAACGTAAAAACGCAGCAGATGGCACTCGGTTTTACCATTATTTTACCATTGGAAAAGGCAAAAATTCGAGAAAATATGAGAAAATTTGAGGAAATATAAAAATATTAGCATTATTGAAAAAGTGCCGTATACCGCGCAAATACGCGTTTTGCGTGACTTTGAAGGGAGAAAACAGAATGGTAAAGATACTATTCGTCTGCCACGGCAATATCTGTCGGAGCCCAATGGCGGAGTTTATAATGAAAGACCTTGTGCGGCAGGCGGGGCGCGAGGAAGACTATTTCATCGCGTCGGCGGCGACCAGCACCGAGGAGTTGGGCAACCCCGTCTATCCGCCTGCGGCGAGGGAGCTGGCCGCACACGGGCTCGGCTGCAAGGGCAAGCGAGCCGTTCGCGTCACCGCCGGCGACTATGACCGCTACGACCTGCTGGTAGTAATGGACTCCTACAACCTGCGCAACTTAGGGCGGATCATACCCTCCGACCCCGAGGGCAAGATACACCGCCTGCTCGAGTTCGCGGGCCGCTCCGAGGACGTTGACGACCCCTGGTACACCCGCGATTTCGAGACGGCCTACAACGAGATCAGCGAGGGCTGCAAGGCCCTGCTGGCTCGGTACATTTCAGAATAATCAAAAACGGGACCTGACCGAAATGGTCAAGTCCCGTTTTTTAATTCACCCACCAAGGTCTCAATCGAGCGCCTGACAAGGCTTTGTGAGCCTCCCCGGAGGGGAGGCGGGTGTCCTTGTGAATGAGGCGGCGGTGCAGCCGTTAGGAAAGCCTTGTTGCGAGTGGTTCTATCGGGGCTTCGTGGTCGGCTGAATGGATAGTTGATAATGAGCGGTGCCGCCTTCGGCGGGTCATTTTATTTTCCGCAAAGCCGACCTTCACGGCAGCCGTCAGTTTAATTGTGCATTGTGAATTGTGCATTGAAAAACTATCAATTATCAATTTCTTTCCTCCCGCACGATACATCTGACCGCCGCCGCGCACTGGGCTGTCCTTAGCACAGCTTTATCTCCTCTACACAGCAGTCCTGCTGCAAGCCGAGCGTCAGCGTTTCCGCTCCCTCAGTGATCTCTGTCTCGTATTCGCGGAGATCATCGTAGCTGTCCGAAGCCGCAAGCGTGAGCTTTGTTTCACGCTCTCCCAGCTTCACCGTCATTTCCTTGCTCCCGATAAGCGATGACGCCCTGATAACAAGCTTTGTCTTGCCCTCGGTCTCCAGTCCGCCGTACACGGCCTCGCCGTTCCAGCCGCAGCAGCGGATATAGCTGCTCTGCAAGGACTTCGAGAAGAATATCTTTATATCCCGTCCGCTCTCAAAGCTCTCGGCGCCGAAGCTGTCAGGCCTGCTGCCGATCGCCTCTCCCGTCACGGAAAGATACCCCTCCTGCCTGATGTCCTGCGAGGAGGCGCCTGCCATAAAGCGGTATGTTCCGCCCTCCACAAGCATTCTTCCGCTGCGGACGTCGTATATCCGCAGGGCGTCTTTTGACACGTTAAGCGTAACAAGCCTGCTCTCGCCTGCGGGAATGAACACACGCTCAAAAGCGCAGAGCTTTATGTTCGGCCTGCTCACGGCGGAGTCAGGCATATTGAAGTAGAGCTGCACCACTTCCTCGCCGTCCGTGTCCGAGGTGTTTGTCACGGCAAGCTCTGCTCTGATACCGCCGCTGCTCTCCGCCAGCTCAAGGCCGCCGTACTCAAATTCCGAATAGCTCAGTCCGTAGCCGAACTCTGCCATAGGCTCGCCCGTGAAGTACATATAAGTCGTGCCGCTGCTCTCGATGTCGTAGTTCTTTATGTCAGGCAGCTCGTGCTCGCTCTTGTACCAGGTCAGCGGCAGCCTGCCTGCCGGGTTGTAGCGGCCTGTCAGCGTTCCTGCAACCGCGTCGCCGAGGAACTCCCCTGCGTGGCTGCTGTAGAGTATCGCTCCGCAGTATTCCTCGCCTGCGTTGAAGGAATATGGATAGCTGGAGATCACCGCAAGCACTGAGCCGGGGTCGTGCATCGCCAGCTTCATCGCCATTCCCTGCTGTATGTTCAGCGCGAGGGTCTTCCTGTCATAGCATTCCTTTGCCGTCTGGACGGGATAGTTCCCGACGCAGTAAAGAGTCAGGCTGCTGCCCTCGGTCAGCTCATCGATGCGCTCCTCGCCCCGGCTCACTGTCACGCGGCGGAATATCATGTCATCATTCACGCTGCGGCGCTTTGTTACCGAAAGCACACCCTCTCCGTCACAGCAGAGCCTGCGGTGATCCAGAAATTCCTCTATCAGCAGCTTGCCGTCAAGGTCGAAGAGGTTGAAGGTCTCGCGTGTGAACCAGTCGAAGATGCGCCTGTTGTGCAGCCTTATGCTGCCGTCGTCGAAAAGCCTTACATATCTGCCGTACTTCACAGAGAAAAGGTTCTGCCAGTTCTCGCCCCAATCCTGCAGCTCGAAGGTCTCGGCGGCGGTTATCTCGTCGGCGTCGGCGCGGAGGGTTCCGTCCTGCTTCGCAGAAAGATACTTGCCGTTGGGACAGAGCAGAGCCACCCTGTCCCACAGGCTGTCGTGGACTATCATGCTCTCGGGGAACTCGCGGCGCATGGCGTCAAGCACCGTTTCCTCGCGGTTCGAGTAGCCCGTGTACCAGTCCATCAGTGTCTCGTCAGCCATCGGCCCCAGCACCGCGATCTTGTCGGGAGTTCCCTTCACGGGAAGTACGCCGTCGTTTTTCATCAGCACTATCTGCTCGCGTGCTGCGCGGCGGTTCGTCTCGCGGTGAGCCTCGCAGTCGATGACCTCCTCGCCGATCGCGTCATACTCGTTCCCGCCGATGTTCCCGAGGCGTATCCGCGCGTAAAGCGTTGCGATAACAGGCACGTCTATGTCGGCCTCTGTTATCAGCCCCTTTTCAAGAGCCTTCCTCGCCGCCGCTTCCACAGCGCTCTCAGCGTCGGTCATTATGTCGCCGCCTGCCTTCACGCAAAGGGCATAGCTCTCGCTCAGGGTCTCGCAATAGCCGTGAGAGGTGACGTTCTGGGTGAAGTCGCCGCCGTCGCTGACGGTGAACCACATCCCCCATTCATCCTGCAATATGCTTTTAAGCTCCGGGTTCATTATGCCCGGGACGCCGTTTATCTCGTTGTAGGCAGCCATAACGCTGCGAGCGCCGCCGTGACGGAGCGCCCCCTCGAAAGCCGCGTAGTAGTATTCGTGCTTGAGCCTCAGCGGAAGATAGGTCTTGCAGCTGCCGCGACCCTCTTCGTTGTTGTTTGCGCAGAAGTGCTTCAGCGTCGGTACGGTCATAAAGGCCTCGCCCTTTTCCCCTGCCATGCCCGTTGTGTAAGCCGCAGACAGCTCGCCCGCAAGACAGGGATCCTCGCCGTAGGCCTCCTCTGTCCTGCCCCACCGGGGGTCACGCACCATATCCACAGTCGGCCCCCAGAGACAGAGACCGCCTTTCTTCTCCGCATTGTAATAGGCGCGAGCCTCACGCCCTGCGATCTCGCCAAGGCGGAGCATCAGCTCCCTGTCAAAGGTCGCCGCAAGACCCGTGGGCTGCGGAAAAACAGTGGAGGGCTTGTCCTTGCTTCTCCCGACATAGCCTCGCGCCACCTCGGTCCCGATATAAAACTCGGGAATACCAAGGCGCTCCACGGCCCTCTGGTGTGTCGAAAGCAGTCCGAGCTTCTCATCAAGCTCAAGCTCCTTCACCAGCTCACAGGCTCTCTGATATGCTTTGTCATTAGACAGATATCTCATTATAACCTCCTATCGATAATGGGGGCATGACCCCCAAGCCCCCAGCTTGGCTTGCCTAAGCTTTTTACGGCCTTCCGATTGTTATGCTGCTGTTCTTCTTCATCAGCAGATCCATCAGCATATCTATCTCAGCATCGTCGCCGTAGCCGATCGAAACGGCGGGATCCTTTTTCAGGTCATAGGTCGAGCCGTCGTGGAAGCACAGAAAATCCGAATCGTGCGAGTGTATCACGCCGTTCGTGTAGTACTGGACTATCCGCTTGTAAACGTGGGTGATGTCATCGTAAAACACCACATAGCGCTTTTTGAGAAGCATAGCACTCTGCCCGACAGCGATCTTAAGCCTCGGCAGATCGTAGCTGTTGGTCTTGATGTCCGAAAGCTCGCCGAAGCGCCCGCGGTCTTCAATGCGTTTCAGCGCCGCCGTGATGCGCGAGCTTCTCACCGAAAGCACTGCAAACAGCACCCCCAGCAGTCCCGAAACTCCCACAGCCACCGCCATGACCGTCATCGTGTTCGTGTCCGACGAGGAGAGATTCGACTTTGTAAGCAGCGTGAAGAACTTGTATAGCCCCGCTCCGAACACAGCCACACAAATCACCAGCCCGACCACCGAGATCACCCGCATCGCCTTGTTTCTTGCATATAACTGTTTCATATTTTCACCCTCCTAGATGTTAGATGATAGAAAAGCCCTGTGTGGGCATTATCCCCCCACACAAATCCATCTGACCCCCACCGTATCGCGAGGACTATCCCGCACATCACACAGTTGTGAGGCGGTTTACCGCCGCTCACGCGACCTGCGTGGTACACGCCGTGTACCCGTATCGCGAGGACGATCTCGCACATCACATAGTTGTGAGGCGGCTTGCCGCCGCTCACGCGACCTGCGTGGTACACGCTGTGTACCCGTATCGCGAGGAAGCCCCTGCTCATCACACCGTTGTAAACGAGCTTGCGAGTGATCTCGCGAATCCGGCCGTGCGCCGTTAGCACTCACCACATGAAATCGGACTTGGGGGCAGGGGGCATCGGGGTCGATTCTTGTTCAAGCTGCGCCGTTAGCTTCGCCGCAAGCTTCTCGGCCTCCGCCTGCGCCGCAAGCTCCTCGAACAGCTCGTTCACAGGGAATACAGCCTTGAAAGCCTGCGCTGCGTCCTTTGCAAGCGATGGAGAGTAAAGCTCCGCACTTGGGGCAATGCTCTTCGTTATCGTCAGAGATTTCTTTCTGAAAAATTCCTCAGCCTCGGGCAAAGGGCAGGGCTTCGGGCGCTTGTATTCGTCGCCGCCGATCGAGAACCCCCGCCGCCTCAAACGCCTTGCAAGCGAGAGAAAATCCCCCTCGTCGGTCGTTATCTTCTGCCTGAAATTGTTCATCGTCGCCGCTGTCGGGTGCGTGATCTTGAACCCGAACACGGCACCGCCTGCCGACAGCTCAAAAAACATCGACGGCGTAGTGCTCCAGTTCCAGGCCTCGTGCTTTATTATCAGCCACATCTCCTCGCGGTAACGGCGGTATGGCGGAAAGTTCGGGTCGCGGTAGATCCGCCCCGCCTTGCTCATCATCGTATCTATCTTTGAATACGGCTTAAAAAGCTCCTCACAGAGCTCCTTCATCGGTCGGTAAAGCTTTTCGGTGTATGTCTTCTTGTGCTCCTCGAACCATTCCTTGTCATCATGTACGGCCAGCTCCCTAAGGAACTGTACCGCCTCCTCCGAGAATCCTGTAAACATTTTATCTCCCTTTCCTCTGCTCGTCTTTCATGGGTCTATTATATCATAACTCCCCCCCTAAATCAACACCTTTTTTAATCCGACCCGGGCGCGGGTGCGTTTTTTTGATCCGCGAGATCACTCGCAAGCTCGTTCACAACAGCGAAATGTGCCGGGGTTCCCTCGCGATACTGTGGGGGGCAGGGGGCTTTGTTTGAAGTAGGGCTTCTGCGCCGCTTTTGTTGACGTCCTGCTGCGCTCACTCGTTTTGTGTGGTAGGAACAATACTGCCACGTCCTGCGAGGGGGAGACCACAAGAAGGGAACGTCCCCGAAAACGC
>CAMNBY010000301.1 GCA_946533615.1 uncultured Clostridia bacterium | reverse complement strand
TCTTTTGCGCCTTGCGTTTTCTGGGACGTTCCCTTCTTGTGGTCTCCCCCTCGCAGGACGTGGCAGAATGTTTCCTATCACACATAGCGAGGGAGCGCAGCAGAACGCCAACAAGCACGGCGCAGAAACCCTACTCCAAACAAAGCCCCCTGACTGCAACCGTATCGCGAGGCCTACCCGGCACACTTCGCTGTTGTGGACGAGCTTGCGAGTGATCTCGCGGATCAAAAAACGCACCCGCGCCCGGGGCGGCTTAAAAAATATCTTTGATATTCTCAAAGATAAACTCCTGGGCGGCACGGGGATATATGATCGCCGTGTAGTCGCTGCCGAGCTTTGAGATGCGGCGCACCTTTTGTATGCCTGCTTCGTCCGAGAGTATCGTCGTGTCGGGAGGCAGGCCGTCCTTTGCGGGCGTGAGATAACCGTTCTGCACCAGCCAGCCTTCGATCTCCTTCTGTATCCTGCGCTTGTCCGCAGAAACGCTGAGGCATTCGAGTATCCTGTCAGCCACCTGCCCGAGGGTCAGCTCCTCGTCAACGGCGGTCAGCTTTCCCGAGTTGTACCTTATCAGCTTTGAGAGCATATCCGAGCCCTTCAGCGCCTTCGGCTCAATTTTTGCGGCAGTGATGGGCTGCGAGGGGTCGCTGCCCTCGGGGAGCTCCTCGCGGTATTTTCTTATCTCCTCGAGAATACGCTTGCCGTAACGCTGCTGCTTGGCTCGGCCGATGCCCGAACATTCCAGCAGCGCCTCCATGTCGGCGGGCTGCTTGACGCAGAGGTCGCGCAGGGTGTTGTCGCCGAAGATTATATAGGCGGGCATCTTGGCTTCGGCCGCAAGCTGGGCGCGCATGGCCTTGAGCTGCCTGAACAGCCTGATGTCAAATGAATATACGCCGTCCGAAAGCTTAACGCGCTCGCGGCGGCTCTCGCTGTGCTTCTTCTTCGGAAGCTTGACCGTCACTCTTTCGCCGTCCGTCAGAACGCGCTTGGCCTCGCGGGTCAGGCTCAGAACAGAGTATTCTCCCGTTGTGCGTATAAAGCCCTGATGCTCCAGCGCTTCGGTTATGAGCCTGATGCGTGTGGAGGAGGTGTCCTTCATTATCCCGTAGGTCGAGAGGGTGTCGTAGCTGTGCTGGGTTATCTTCGAGGCCGTGGAGCCCCTGAGGATATCGCAGACCATCTTCGCCCCGAGAGCTGTGCGCCGCTGAGCAAGGCGGTAGATGCACGAGAGTATCTTCTGTGATTCAAGGGTCACATCAAGCTCCTCAAAGCCTGCGCGGCAGTTCGAGCAGTTGCCGCAGTAGCCCTCGGCGGCCTCGCCGAAGTAGCTGAGTATGTACTCTCTCAGACAGCCCGTGGCGGTGCAGTACATATTCATCAGCCGAAGCCTTTCGATGTCTCTTCGGCGCAGGGTGTCGGCAAGCTCGGGGTCGAGGTCGGACTCGTCGAGGGACTTGTTTATCAGGAACATATTCGTCTGTACATCGGCGGTGCTGTAGATCAGCACGCACTCGGCGGGTTCGCCGTCGCGGCCTGCGCGGCCTGCCTCCTGATAGTAGCTCTCAAGATCCTTAGGCATATTGTAATGGATAACGAAGCCGACGTTCGACTTGTCGATGCCCATTCCGAAGGCGTTTGTGGCGGCGATGACGCGGACGCGGTCGTAGATGAAGTCGTCCTGGTTTTGGCGGCGCTCCTCGTCGCTGAGGCCTGCGTGGTATCGGGTGCAGGAGATGCCGCGCTCGTTGAGCTTGTCGCAGACGTCCTCGACGTTCTTGCGGGTGGAGCAATAGATTATCCCGCAGCGGCCCTCGTTGCGCTTGATTATCCTCACTGTCTCCGAGAACTTCTCGGCGCCTCTGACTACCTCGAAGGAGAGGTTCTTTCTGTCGAAGCCCGTGGTTACCGAATAGGGCTCCCGCAGGCCGAGCATATTTGCGATGTCAAGCCTTACGGCCTTGGTCGCGGTGGCTGTGAAGGCTGCGATGACGGGTCTGTAGGGCAGGGTCGCGACGAACTCGGGGATACGCATATATGACGGGCGGAAGTCCTGTCCCCACTGGGACACGCAATGTGCCTCGTCAACAGCTATCAGCGAGATGCGCACGCTTGCGGCAAGGCTGAGGAACGACGGCGTACAGAGCCTTTCGGGGGCGACATAGATAAGCTTATAGGCGCCCATTTTGGCATTCTTGATGGCGAGGTCATACTGCGCAAGGCTGAGAGAGCTGTTGAGATAAGCCGCCCTGACCCCCGACTGGATAAGCGAGTTCACCTGATCCTTCATAAGCGAGATCAGCGGCGAGACGACGATGGTTATGCCGCTGCTCATCAGGGCGGGTATCTGGTAGCAGAGAGACTTCCCTGCTCCCGTCGGCATTATCCCGACAACGTCCCTGCCCGCAAGGATAGCGTCGATAAGGCCCTCCTGTCCCTCGCGGAACGCGGTATGGCCAAAATATTCTTTTAGTACGCTTAGCTTGTCCCGGATCATTTTTTCACTTCTTTTTTATACTCTCCCACCTGCTCTCGGTCAGCGCCGGGCAGGTGCATTTTTAAGTTTTAAGATTTCGGCTGCGGCGCTGCCTCAGCCCTTGGCGTCGTACCAGCTCTTGCCCGAATGGACGTCGGCGGTCATCGGAACTGCAAGCTCTACCGCATTTTCCATTTCTTCCTTCAGTATCGCCGAGACCTGCTCCGCCAGCTCTTCGCGGCACTCGATGATGAGCTCGTCGTGTACCTGCAATATCAGCCTTGCGTCAAGGCCCTCGGCCTTCAGCCTTCTGTAGACCGCAACCATAGCGATCTTGATGATGTCGGCGGCGGCGCCCTGGATCGGAGCGTTCATGGCAGCACGCTTTCCAAAGGCCTGCAAAGCCTTGTTCGATGCTTTGAGCTCGGGGATATTACGCCTGCGCCCAAAGATGGTGGTGACGTAGCCGTCGCGCATTCCGTCCGCGACTACCTTGTCCATGAATTCCGACACCTTCGGGAAGTTGTTGAGATAATTCTGTATATACTTCTTCGCCTCGCCGAAGCTTACGCCGATGTCCTTCGAGAGCGAGAACGCGCCGATGCCGTAGATTATGCCGAAGTTGACAGCCTTGGCTGCCGAGCGCATCTCGGGGGTCACAAAGTCCTCGGGCATATCGAAAACCTGTGCGGCGGTGCTTAAGTGAATATCCCTGCCCTCGCGAAAGGCCTCCTGCATATTCTCGTCGCCGCAGACCGATGCCAGCACCCGCAGCTCGATCTGGCTGTAGTCGGCATCGACGAGAGTGCAGCCATCTTCGGCGATGAAGAATTTTCTCATGTTCCTGCCAAGCTCCTTGCGGACGGGGATATTCTGCATATTCGGCTCGGCGGAGGAGATGCGGCCTGTTCTGGTCTCGGTCTGCTTGAAGATGCTGTGTACGCGGCCGTCCGGGCGTATCTCTTTCAGCAGCCCCTCAACGTAGGTCGAGGACAGCTTTGTCAGTGTGCGGTATTCAAGTATCTTGTTTATGATCGTATGCTTGTCGGCCAGCTCTTCAAGCACCTCGGCGCTTGTGGAGTAGCCCGATTTTGTCTTCTTCTTTGCGGGCAGGCCGAGCTCTTCAAAAAGCACCACGCCCAGCTGCTTTGGCGAGAGTATGTTGAACTCGTGACCCGCCAGCTCAAAGATCTCGTCCCTGAGGGTATTGATGTCGCCCTCAAGGCTCCTGCCGAACTCGCGGATACCGTCAGCATCGGCGCGGACTCCCCAGACCTCCATCGAAGCCAGCACCTCGCAGAGCGGCAGCTCGATCTCGTTGTAGAGCTTCTCCATATCCTCGGCGGAAAGACGGGCGCTGAGCGCCTTGCAGAGCGCCGGGAGCGTAGCCGCATCGGCGTGCTCTCCAAGATCGCTGCGATAAGCAACGTGGCAGGCGACCGCCATGTTTTCCACAGTATAGTCGTTGGTCTGGGAGTTGAGCAGGTATCCGGCAAGGTCGCAGGCGAAGCTGAGGCCGCAGAGCTCGCGACCCGCCGCGATGGCTGTCTTGTGGGCGGCCTTTGCCTCGAAGCACTGCTTCTCGCCCTCCTGCGTCAGGTAATCAAGGACGAGAGCCGCGTCGTCGGTGGTGTATATCGTGTGGTCGAGGACAACGTCCAGCGCCTCTCCCGAATAAACAAAATAGGTCTTCACGCCCTTGAACTTTTCGAGGGCGTCACGGTCGAGCACGGCGGTGTCGAAGGACTCGAGAGGCGCGGAGCTCACGGGCTTTGCGGGAACGGAGGCTTCCGCTCCGCCAAGCTTGAGCCTGTCGAGAAGGCGGATCATCTCCAGCTCGATGAGCAGCTGCTTGACGCCGCCGACATCGGGCTCGCCCAGCTTGTAACATTCGGTGCTGCTCTCGATAGGCGCGGTCAGGCAGATCTCAGCAAGAAAGCGGCTGTCGAGAGCGTCCTGATGCCCTGCTTCAAGCTTTGCGCGGACGGATTTCGTGAGTGTCAGCTCGTCGAGCCTTCGATAGAGCTCGTCAACGCTGCCGCACTCCGCAATAAGTGAAAGCGCGGTCTTTTCGCCGATACCGCGGACGCCCGAGATGTTGTCGGAGGTGTCGCCCATAAGCGCCTTGACCTCGATCATCTGTCGGGGCGAGACGCCGTACTCATCGCGGATACGCTCGGGAGTGTAGATCTTTGTCTCCTTGTTGCCTGCAAGACGGACGGTGACTCTCTCGCTGACCAGCTGGAAGCTGTCGCGGTCGCCTGTCAGGATAAAGCACTCGTTTCCGCTGTCGGAGGCGGCCTTCGAGAGCGTGCCCAAAATATCGTCGGCCTCGTAGCCCTCGCACTCCACCGTGCGTATCCCGAGCAGGCCGAGCAGCTGCTTGATTATCGGCATCTGCATCGCAAGCTCCTCGGGCATTCCCTTGCGGTTAGCCTTGTAGGCGGCGCTCGCCTTGTGCCTGAACGTCGGCGCTTTTAGGTCGAACGCCACAGCCACGCAGTCGGGTCTGACCTCGCCGATCTCCTTCATATAGATGTTCATAAATCCCATGACAGCGTTGGTGAACACGCCCTTGGAGTTAGAGAGCGCCTTGATGCCGTAAAACGCCCTGTTCATTATGCTGTTGCCGTCGATAGCAAGTAATCTCATAGCCGTTCTCCTGTTCAGAGTTTGTTGATGTTAAAATACCGCATATTGTATTTTGATCTGTGTTTAGTGCGTTATATGGTATTTTTCAGATTTCCGTATACATGAAGAAAATGCACCGCGAGGAACACCGCCCCACAGGCCGAGAGAATGAAGTTCTGCCGCCAGAGCCCGATGAACACATAATAAAGCGGCGGCATAACAACAAGAAAGGTCATTATCACGAAAAGCGACTGGTGCCCCGAAAAGTAAAGTCCCCAGCCGAAGAAATTCAGCAGTAGCACCGCCGCCGCAAGCCCGAAGAACAGCCTTTCGCGGCCTGTCTCGAGGGACAGGAGCTTCACGTCCTCGTGGACGAGCAGCACCATCAGCGCGATGCAGGCGGAGCCCAGGCACTTCTCAAGCACATCAAGCAGCTGCGACCTCTCCTCCATGTGCATCAGCGGATCGTTGCCGAGCTTGAAGAGCGGCATTACCATATATGGTATTTCCTGTAGAGCAAACAATACCACAGCAGGTATCCACAGCCCGAAATACTGGCTGCCGAAGAGTCTGAAAAAGCGTATCATATCATCACTCCGAGATCTTGTCAAGCGAGAGCGTTGCAACGCCGTTAAGGGACATATCCGCCCTTTTGCCTGCAAGGTGATCGTAATATGCCTGACAGCCGATCATCGCGGCGTTGTCGCCGCAGTATTTTAGCTCAGGCATAAAGAACTCGACGCCCGCCTTTTTGCAAGCCGCCGAAAGCGCCTCACGGACTCCGCTGTTTGCGGAAACGCCCCCTGCCAGCGCAAGCTTTTTGTAGCCGAGATCGCGGCAGGCACGCATTGTCTTGTCGGTAACGATCTCGCAGACGGTACGCTGAAATGACGCAGCTGCGTCCTCCGGGGATATAGCTTCGCCCTTCTGGGCCGCGTTGTGGACAAGGTTTATCACCGCGGTCTTCAGCCCCGAGAAGGAGAAATCATACTCGCAGCCGTCCACCCGGGGGTGGGGAAAGTCGAAGGCCTTCGGGTCGCCGCGTTTTGCGGCCTCGTCGATAAACTTCCCTCCGGGGTACTCATATCCGAGGGTGCGGGCGACCTTGTCGAAGCACTCGCCGGCGGCATCATCGTGGGTGCGGCCGACAACGTGATAGCGCGTGTAGTCAAGCACCTCGACGATATGTGAATGTCCTCCGCTGAGCACGATGCCGAGATAGGGCGGCTTCAATCCGGGGTTTGAGATATAGTTCGAGGCGATGTGACCTGCGATGTGGTGCACCGGTATCAGGGGCTTTTTCGCCGCGAGCGCCAGCCCCTTTGCAAAGCTTATGCCCACCAGCAGAGCACCGATCAGCCCGGGAGCGTAGGTCACTGCCACAGCGTCGATGTCATCGAGGGTGCAGCCTGCCTCCTCAAACGCCGCTGCTGCAACGGCCGAAATGTTCTCGGCGTGTCGGCGCGAGGCTATCTCGGGCACAACTCCTCCGTAAAGCCTGTGCTCCGCGATCTGTGTCGCAACTATATTTGAAAGCACCCTTGTGCCGTCCTCGACTATTGCGCAGGCGGTCTCGTCGCAGGAGCTTTCTATCGCGAATATCTTCATATTATCATCCTTTGCAAATACCGTATGCGGTATTTATGTTAAGAGCAAAATACTTTATGTGGTATTTTTATAATCTGTATATTCTTTTCATCTCGTCCGAAAAGCCGCCCTCGGGGGCTTGGGTGTAGAGGTTCTTTTCGACCTGTAAAAAGGGCTTGCCGCCTCTTCTGCCTTCGACCATCACCAGCCACGGCGCGTCGTCGGGAGTCTTTGCGGCAAAGCGCACACGCTTGGGCTCGATCCCGTTCTGCCGCATGGCGGTCATGATGTCGCAGAGGCGCTCGGGGCGGTTGCATATACACAGCCTGCCGCCGTACCTGAGATTTCTCTTGGCGCAGGCGCAGACGTCATCGATCGTGCAGAGCAGCTCGTGCCTTGCGATCGTGGCGGCTTCGGTTTCATTTTTTATGCCTGTGCCGTCCAGCTTGTAGGGGGGATTGCAGGTGATAAGATCCAGCGGCTTTTCGGTGCGGTAGTTCTTCAAGTCCTGCAATATCGGCCTGATCGCCTTTATCCCCGAACGCTCGAGCGACATTTTCAGCAGCTCGTGAGCCTCGTCCTGTATCTCGACTGCGTCGATAGCGCTCGGCTTATAATTCTGATATAAAAGCAGGGCGACGATGCCGCTGCCCGTACACAGGTCACAGACCAGATCCTTGTGCCTTGCTCCGGAAAAATCCGCCAGCAGAAAGGCGTCCGTGCCGAAGCGGTGCCCGGCAGAGATAAAGATCTCGTTGCCGTCTTTCAGCCTTTCAACAGACAGCCCTTTGATCTCAGCCATGCTATCTCTCCTCAAAAAATCTTGTCATTAGTATCGCGTCCTCGCGGGGCAGCTGATAGAAATTTTTACGGCAGCCGACCTTCACGAAGCCAAGCCGCTCGTAGAAGCGTATCGCGCCCTCGTTGGAGCGTCTGACCTCAAGCGTCATAAGGTCGCAGCCCGAGAACCGCCTCAGCGCCTCCTGCACAAGCGCCGTACCTGCGCCGTTTGAGCGGCAATCCTCGCGGACGGCGATGCTGTTCAGCGTGACCTCGCCGCAGATGTTCCACAGGTTCGCGAAGCCGATTATCTCGTCTCCCGCCGCAGCCACAAGGGTGGTGGAATCGGGGTTTGTGTACTCCCGCTCATAGCCCTGACGGCTGAGCGGCTGCGAAAAGGCGGCCTTGTCCAGCTCCGCCACGGCTTCACAGTCCGCAAGGGTCATATCTCTGATAGTCAGGATCGTCATAGTCTCTCCTTGAATAAAATACCATATAATGTATTTTTCTTTCCGCTAAAATACCGCCTGTGGTATTTTACTTTTCTTCGAGCAGTGCCTGATAAAGCTCGCCCTTTGAAAAGCCTGTGGCCTTTGCTATCTGTCGGCAGGCATCTGCGGGACGCATACCGTTCTCGGCGAGGCGCTTCACCTGAGCGAGCGCTGCTTCAAGCGTTTCGGGCTCGTCGGCGGCTTCCTGTGCGCCCTCGACTATCAGCACGAACTCTCCCTTCGGCGGATTTTCCGTGTAGTGCTCCAGCGCCGCCGACAGGGTGGTGCGGCGTATCTCCTCGTGTATCTTGGTCAGCTCGCGGCAAAGCGACACCCGCCTGTCCCCGAGGGCTTGCAGCATATCCCCGAGCGTCCTCACCAGCTTGTGCGGAGCCTCATAGAATATCAGCGTTGCGCGGTTTTCCGAGATCTCTGCAAGGCGCTCGGCACGCTGCTTTTTGTTGACGGACAAAAAACCCACGAACTCGAACCGCGAGGTATCCAGGCCGCTGACGGCAAGAGCCGAAACAGCCGCCGAGGGCCCCGGCACCACCGAGACCTCGATGCCCTTTTCGGCGCAGAGCTTTACAAGTCCCTCGCCCGGATCGGAGATGCAGGGCATACCGGCGTCTGTGACTATGGCTGCGTCCTCGCCCGAAAGTATGCGCGAAACAACGGACTCGCCTGCCTGGCGCTGGTTGTGCTCGTGATAGCTGACGAGGGGCTTCTTTATCTCAAAATGGTTCAACAGCTTAGCCGTCACCCTCGTGTCCTCGGCGCAGATAAAATCTACGCTTTTAAGGGTCTCGACGGCGCGGTAGGTCATATCTCCGAGGTTGCCGATGGGCGTACCCACGACATAGAGCTTTCCCATACTATCCCTGCTTTCGGTCATACGATAATAAGCTCGACACGGCGCTCCTTGACGGCGTCGATATAGTCCTGCGGAGTCATGAGCGGCTTTTCGGTCATCACTCCGCTGATGCGCTCGGCCGAGAGGTGGTGGTTGTCGGTGCCGGCAGAAACGGGCAGGCCGAACTGCTCGGCGAACCACATTGCGCGGTCGTTCATCACCTGTGCTGCGTTGCCGCAGTTGTGTGCCTCGACGGCATCTACCCACATCGGCAGCAGCTTGATCTCCCGCAGGTATCCCGCCTCGCGGAAGGGGTGGGCATGAACGATGAAGCCGCCCATTGCGTGTATCTTGTCGCAGAAATCATAGACGTTGATCTCCATGACGTCGGGGGTGTCGATGAGCCACTGCTCGTCGGTGCCGTAGACCAGCAGGTCGGCGCCGTCGTGGCAGTATTCAAAGCCGAAGAAGACCTTGAGGCCGATGCGGTCGCCCTCCTCCTTGGCGTTCCGGTAGCCGGCGCAGAACTGATGCACCCTGTCCGCCCAGTCTGTATACTCGCGGATGCAGGTGTTGCCGTTGAAGAAGTGGTCGGTGACGAAGATGCCGTCATAGCCCAGCTCCTTGTATCTTCTTGCCTGTTCTGCTCCCGAGGCCGAAGCGCAGGCCGAAGCCTCGCGGGTATGCAGGTGTGTTTCATATTTGTACATTTGCTTACCTTTCTATGTGCCAGAGGCACGGCGCAAGTCCCCGACTTGCAATAACGCTGCGGCAGCGCATCGTGATCCGCGAAGCGCCGCCTTTATCACTTTTTTGTCTTAGTAGTCAACGCCTCTGCGTATCAGCTCGAGGCACATTCTGCCGTTGTGGTAGGGGCACTTCCAGGGGCCGACCTCTTCCTTGAAATCGTGAGGAACGTGGTCAAAGGAGACCTCGCTGTACCACTCGCCGCCCTCGCGCTTGTCGATGATGTCGCTCTTGATGTACTCCCAGACAGAACGCGAAGCATCGAGGAAAGCCTTGTCGCCGCTGTGCTGGTAGGCGTTCAGGAAGCCCACGACGGACTCGGCCTGCACCCACCACACGCGCTTGCGGTCGATCTTGTCATTCTCGCGCTCGTTGTTGAGTGCGCCGTCCTCGAGAGCGATGCTGCGTATGTTGTTTGATATTTTAAGATCCATCTCTGCAAACTTTTTGATAAGCTCGTCGTCGCCGAGAGTGTCGCAGGCCAGATCCATGAGCCAGGTCGCCTCGATGTCGTGGCCGTAGGAATGTATATCCCCGATGACAGAGAGCTTTGTATCAAAGAACACCTTCAGCGCATTCGTCTCGGGGTCATAGACCTTGTTGCTCATCTGGGAGAGCAGGAAGCGCAGGCGCTCTCCTACCCGCTCGTTCTTGTCGGCGGCGTAAAGCTCTGTGTAAGCCTCGATAAGATGCAGGATAGTGTTCATCGTCTTGTCAGCCATCAGGCCGTTCTCAGAGAGGGCGTCATTCGCCACAAGCTTCCAGTCGATCGTGAAGGCCTCGCGGTAGCCGTACTCATCGAGGGTGTTCTCCTCTATGTCGGAGAAGAGCTTATAGGCCAGCTGCAAAGCGAACTCGTCGCCGACGGCTCTGTAATATGCCGAGAGGGCGTAGATAGCAAAGGCGATGTTATAGGTGTGCTTCATCGTATCTGAGGGAGCGCCCTTATAGTCTGTCATCCAGTAGACGCCGCCGTTGTCGAAGTCGATGCAGTGATTTTTGACATACTCGAAGGCGTGGGAAGCGAGGCCCTTGTACTTCTCGTCGCCCAGCACGCTGTAGCAGCGGGAGAAGAACCACAGTATGCGGGAATGGAGTATAACGCCCTTGTCGGCCTTTTTGTCAAGCTCGAGCCCATAGCTCATATAGCCGTAAAAGCCGCCGTTCTCGTCGTCCCTGAGGGCTGCCCAGAACGGGGCGATGTGGTTCTCAAGCTCGTTCCTTACTTCATCTATTATCATAAAAAGCGCGTCCTTTCTGCGGTCATTTCGCGGGTTCCCAGACCTGCGAGATACAGGTGGTGTGATTGTACATTTCAAGCATTCCGTCCTTGTCGAAGCCGTCCACCACAACGTTATAGGCCTTTGAGTTTGCCTTGTTGCCCCAGCGGGTGACCTCCTTGTAGGTGAAGACCACGGCGTAGTAGCTCATGACGGGTATCTTTGCGCCGCGGATATAGCTGAGCTTCGGCGCAGAGTCGATGCCCTCGCTGTTCTCCAGCGCGTCGAGGGCGCCGTTCCCGCGGTAGACCTTATACGTCCCCGTGACGGTGGCTTTGTCGTTTCTGTCGTAGGTGATCTTGAAGGTCTTGTCGGACTTCAGGTCGATCACGCAGCTCTCGGCCTCAACTTTATACTTCCTGCCCGAGATGCTCTCCAGCACGGGGTCAAAGGCGACGGTACGCGCGGCGGCATCAAGGCTGTCCAGCAGCTGCTGCCGCTTTGAGGGGTCGGGACAGGTGCCCTTGAAGGTCAGGAAAGAATTCTGTGCCCGACAGATGACCAGCTGCAAGACGCTTGCGGCGCCGCCCTCTGTATAGGCGATCTGCCCAAGGGTCAAAACGTTGCCGTTCTTGTCTGTGATCTGGTCGGAGGGCAGGACGATCTCCTCTGGGCTCTTGCCCTCGAGGGCTTCGAGGTGCCGCTCGATTATCTCGTCCGATGTCAGGCCGTTGTCGTCGGCGTGGGAATTGAACATATAGGCTGCGCCCTCGACCTGATCGAGGTAGTATTCCTTTCCGTTTTCCTCGGAGGCGACCCATGCGGCGGGCAGGTCGATCGAGAAGCCGTCGAACTCATAGGTCTTGATGCCCTCCTCGACCTTGCCGCTGAACTTTGGCTTTTCGAGGGTGGCCTGCTCTGGCAGGAGCTCGTCGAGGCTCTGCACGTTGGTGACGGCGAAGGCAGCCTTTTCGGCGCTGCTGCCGCAGCCCGTCAGCAGCGCCGCCGCCAATAAAGATATGATTATTTTTTTCAAGGTATGCTCCTTAGTGCTAAGTATGATAGGTTGCTGTCCTGTTGAAGGGAAAAGCCGCTCCGATCTCTCCTGCTCCGTGCAAGAGGGATCATCGCCGCACCCGAGGCGGGCAGAGGCTTTACGCGAGCAGATCTTCCGGCTTCTTCGCTATCCACAGGGCGCCCGCGGCTTCAAGCTCGCCTTCTTCGGCATAGCCCCAGCCGGCTCCGATAGTTCTGATGCCTGCTTCTGCGGCTCCGAGCACGTCATAGCGCCTGTCGCCGACCATTACGGCTCGGCTCTTGTCGGTCACTCCGAGGCGGCGCAGAGCCTCTGCAACTACCTCTGCCTTTGTGTCAAGGCTGCCGTCCAGCCCACAGCCGACAACAGCATCGAAAAACTCTCTGAGTTCAAAGCGCTCCAGTATCCTCAGCGAGAACACCTCGGGCTTTGAGGTGGCGACTGCAAGACGCAGCCCGCTGTCCTTCAGCGCTCTCAGCAGCTCGCGGATACCGTCGTAGGGGCGGTTCTCGAAAAGCCCGATCGTGGAATAGCGGCTGCGGTAGATCTTAACAGCCTCCTCGGCCTCGGCCTTGTCCAGTCCGCAGAGATGGCAGAACGACCAGCTGAGCGGCGGCCCGAGAAACGGCCGCAGGGACTCCCTGTCGGGGGCAGGCTTCCCGAGCTCGGTCAGGGCATAGACGGCGCAGTTGATTATGCCCTCACTCGAATCGGTAAGGGTGCCGTCCAGATCAAAGAGCACATAGTCGTAATTATTCTTCAATTCTTCTTGCCTCGGTATAGTATCTCTTGTCGGCGGCGTGGCCCATCGAGAAGGTCTTGCGCGGCAGGGCTCCGTCAACTATCACGGTCGGGAAAAGCTCCTCCTTGCCCATATCGGGAAGCAGGAAGCCGACCGCGCCCTCGGCCTTCGAGAGCCTGTCAACGACCTCCGAGCCGTGAATATAATCGACCTCTCCGCCCAGCTGAGGCAGCAGCTCGTCAAGGGCTGTTTGCAGGCTGCCGACAGCAAGCTTCGAGAGCGTATTATGCACATAGACGTCCCTGTGGGCGCCGTTTTCAACTATCGTGATGCGCTGATCTGCGGGCTGCTCGGAGAGCGCGAGCCTCTCGGTCAGCTTTGCAAGCAGCTCGGCTTCGTCAACGCCGGTAACTATCCTGTGGATAGCCTCGAAGCGCAGCGCAGGAGAGTGGAGGTTCACGATCTCGACAAGGGCGTATCTTGCAGGGTGATCCGAGAGATCCTTGTCGGGGGCTGCTGCCTTCAGCTGCTCGTAATACTCCTTTGCGGTGGCAAGAGAGTGGTTGCCGTCGCCCATCGCGTACACCAGCGGCGATGTCTCGTTCAGGGAATACTTCTTGTTGAACTCGTCGATGTCGCCAAGCTTTTCAAGGGCAGCGATCACGCCGTCCGCGCTCTTGTCGTCAACTCTCCAGCCCCTGATGCTGCCGCCGCCCTGCATGAGCGTGAAGTCATAGAGCTTCTCAAAGCCCTGCTTTTTCTCCGCGAGAGGCTCGACCACTGTTTTTGCGCTGTCGTCTATAAGTATCATTATATGGGGCAGCTCCACGGGGGCGCCCTGTCTGACCTTTATCCTGGGAGGGATACGCGAAACGACTGTTGCCTCGGTGGCTCTCACCTGAGACTTGGAGCCCTTTCTGTAGTCATACTGCTCGAGGTCGATGGCGCCGACGATGCCTGCCCTGACAAGGCCGTCGGACTGTACACGCTCGATGTAAACAAGAGAATCCTTATACTCGGTGAAAAGTCCGCTCTCTGCATACTCTGCCATCTTTGCATGGATCCGCGCGATGCGCTCGTCAACATCGTCTGCGCCGAGATACACCTCGGGAAGTATCAGTTCGAGAGCAGAGGGTGCGCCCTCTGTGAGCCTTGCGGTCTCAGCCCAGTATTCGGGCTCGCTGGTGTACTGGTCACAGGCTACCACCGACCATTTTTCCATATCCACGTTCTTCGGCAGCAGGATATCGGCCTTCTTGAATGCAGTCATTTTTCTTTCCTCCAGTCGTCTTTTTTCATGCTTACTATATCAACGGGCTGCTCCTTCGGGGGTTCGGCCTTCGGGGGCTCGTTCTTTGATCTGACCGTATTGTAGATCAGCAGCTCGACCACAAGCAGCACCGCCAGCAGCGGCACTCCGTAATAGAGCCCTACAGCTCCGCCGATGCCTGCCATAAAGCCCGTGTCAGTCTTCATATCCCAGACAGACCAGAGCACCAGCAGCACGATCAGCAAAACATCTATCACCGCAAAAAGCTTCCACGGAGAAACGCCTTTGCCGCTCCTGCGCTTTCTCAGCAGGTAATTGATAAGACAGATCAGCGCCATGATCGCCGCTGCTGCTGACGAGACAAAGAACTCGCCCAGCCAGAAAACGCTGCTGCCGCCGATCACCAGCACCCTGAGCGCTCCCAGACCTGCCGCAGCAGCAAGTCCGATCAGCGCGTACACCTGTTTCTGCATGATCTCACTTCCCTTTTTTGCTCTTCCGCCCCGGGAGCCGGTCAAAAAAGGACGGACAGTCTTGCTATCCGTCCTTTTTTGAAGCAATTCTTTATTCCTGCTTGTTTGCGCCGCAGCACTTCTTGTACTTCTTGCCGCTGCCGCAGGGGCAGGGATCGTTGGGGCCGACCTTCTTGACCCTTCTGGTCAGGCTGTGATGCTGGGGACCCTCGTTGAGTACCTGCTCGCGCTTGGGAGCCTGGGGCTGCTCGCCCTGCTTTCTTACCTGAATGGTGAAGAGCATCCTTACAGTCTCCTCGCGAATGGCGTCTACCATCGCGTCGAACATCTCGAAGCCTTCCATACGGTACTCGACAACGGGGTTCTTCTGACCGTAGGAGCGCAGGGAGATACCCTTTTTCAGCTCGTCCATGTCGTCGATATGAGCCATCCACTTGGTGTCTACGACCTTCAGAAGAACAACTCTCTCGACCTCGCGGAGCAGCTCGCTGCCAAGATCCTCCTCGCGCTTCGCGTAGATCGCAAGCGCTCTCTCGGTCAGCATATTGATTATATCCTCTTTCGTTACCTCGTCCAGCTCGTCGTCTGTGTAGCGGAAGTCCTCGTCCACTGTGAACAGACCCATGAAGGTGTCGCGCAGGCCCTCAAGATTCCAGTACTCGCGCATCTCGTCGTCTGCCAGATAGGTGTTTACCGTAGTGGAGATGTAGTCCTTTATCATGTTCAGGATATACTCGTGCATATCCTCTTCCTCCAGCACCTGCTGGCGCTGGCCGTAGATGATCTCGCGCTGGGCGTTCATAACATCGTCGTAGTTCAGTACGTTCTTTCTTATGTTGAAGTTCCTGCCCTCGATCTTCTTCTGCGAGGACTCGATAACGCTCGAGAGCATCTTGGACTGGATCGGGGTGTTCTCGTCAACTCTCAGGGTGTCCATCATGCTTGTGATCCTGTCGCCGCCGAAGAGCCTCATAAGGTCGTCCTCAAGCGAGAGGAAGAACAGGCTCTCGCCGGGGTCGCCCTGACGTCCCGAACGTCCGCGCAGCTGGTTGTCGATGCGTCGTGACTCGTGTCTCTCGGTACCGATGATGAAGAGTCCGCCTGCCTCCTTAACGGCCTCGGCCTTCTCCTTTACCTCTGCGTTGTACTTGTCAAGGAACTGCTTGTATTTCTTTCTTGCCTCAAGTATCTGCTCGTCCTCGGTCTCTGCAAAGCCTGTTGCCTCGACTACTACCTCCTCGGGATACTCGAGCTTGTAGAGCTCCTCTGTGGCAAGGTACTCGGCGTTACCGCCAAGGATTATATCGGTGCCTCGGCCGGCCATGTTGGTGGCGATCGTAACGGCGCCGAACTTGCCTGCCTGAGCAACGATCTTGGCTTCCTTCTCGTGATACTTGGCGTTGAGCACCTGATGCTTTATGCCCTTGTTTTTCAGCAGCCTTGAAAGGTGCTCGGACTTCTCGATGGAAACGGTACCTACCAGCACGGGCTGTCCCTTCTCGTGACACTTGACGATCTGGTCGATAACGGCATTGAACTTGCCCTTCTCGGTCTTATATACGACGTCGGGGTGATCCTTTCTGATAACGGGTCTGTTGGTGGGCACCTCGATAACGTCAAGCTTGTAGATCTCTCTGAACTCGTCCTCCTCGGTGAGGGCGGTACCCGTCATGCCCGAAAGCTTCTTGTAAAGTCTGAAATAGTTCTGATAGGTGATAGTGGCGATCGTCTTGTTCTCGTTCATGATCTTGACGCCTTCCTTGGCCTCGATAGCCTGGTGCAGGCCGTCATTGAAGCGCCTGCCCTCCATGATGCGTCCCGTGAACTCATCGACGATGAA
The DNA here is from genome assembly GCA_946533615.1 of uncultured Clostridia bacterium. Classification (GTDB taxonomy): domain Bacteria; phylum Bacillota; class Clostridia; order Oscillospirales; family Ruminococcaceae; genus FB2012. The sequence goes on along the minus strand of CAMNBY010000301.1, from coordinate 1,813 downwards.
CACCTCGTCCCTGCCGCTCTTGCCGGGCTTTACAACATAGTCAACATCAAGGCGCATCGTGCCGTTTGCCTTGATAGCCTGATTGATGTGGTGCAGGAGCGTCATATTATCGGCGTCCATAAGGTTCTCGACATTGAAGGCCTTCTCTGCCTTGGCGACGCCCGACTTGGTCAGGGTGGCTGTCCTTGCCTTCTCGTCGATGATATAGTCGCCGCCGAGGGCGTCGTTATCGGCCTTGTCGTCCATTTCAACAACGGTGATGGGCTTGAGGCTCTTGGCAAATCTGTCGGCGAGGGAGTAGAGCTCGGTGCTCTTGTCGCCCTTGCCCGAGATGATAAGAGGCGTTCTTGCCTCGTCTATGAGTATGGAGTCCACCTCATCGACAATGGCGAAGGAGAACTCTCTCTGTACCTTGTCCTTCTTGTAGGTCACCATGTTGTCGCGGAGGTAGTCGAAGCCGAATTCGCTGTTCGTTCCGTAGGTGATGTCGCAGTTATATGCAACTCTCTTCTCGGCGTTGCTCATTCCGTTGAGCACCACGCCGATGGTCTGGCCGAGGAAGCGGTACACCTTACCCATTTCCTCGGACTGGAACTTAGCGAGGTAGTCGTTGACTGTAACAACGTGGACGCCCTTGCCGTCCAGCGAATTTGCATAGGCCGCAAGGCAGGCCACGAGGGTCTTACCTTCACCTGTCTTCATTTCTGCGATACGTCCCTGATGCAGGACGATGGCGCCTATGATCTGCACGGGGAAGGGCTTCTTGCCCAGAACTCTCCACGCAGCCTCGCGGCATACTGCCAGCGCATCGGGCAGCACGTCGTCCAGAGTACCCAGTCCGTCCGAGATCCTGTTCTTCATTATCTTTGTCTGCTCTCTGAGCTCTTTATCGCTCATGGCCTGATATTTTTCTTCAAGCTCGAGCACCTTGTTCTTGATCGGCTCGATCCTTTTAAGCTCCTTCTTGGAGTAATTGCCGAATATTGCTTCGACCAGTCCCATCCTTGATTCCACCTTACATTAATAATAATAATTACTTTTTTGTTTACTTTCCATACCTTCCATATCCTATACAGATATAAAAATACATCTTATATTATACCAAATCCGCCCCCCAATGTCAAGCTTTTTTTAATTCACCCACCAATGTTTCAATCGAGCGCTTGGCCTAAGTCTTAGCGCCGCCCTCTAAGGGCGGTGGGTTTTTTAATTCCCCCTCCAGCTTTCATTCGAGCGCTTGGCAAGGCTTTGCGAGGCCTCCCCGGAGGGGAGGCGGTTTCACTTTGTGAATGAGGCGGCGATGCAGCCGTCAGACAGGCTTGTTCCGAGTGGAATGTCAAGCCTTGCGCTGTATTTCAATGCACAATTCACAATTCACAATGCACAATGAATGTGCCGCCTGCGGCGGTATCTGCCGCGAAGCGGATAAATGGGCAATTTACAATTAAAGAGCCGCCTATAAGCTCGCACGAGGGCAGCTGTTTCAAATCCTGTCTCACCACACCAAGCCCGAAGTGTTTCCACCATAGTAGAGCGAAAAGCCCACACAAACACCACACAAAGCCGGTTAAGACCGAACAGACCGCCCTCAATACGTCGCAGAAGGAACAAACATAGCACACCCTTTCCGCGAGGGAGCAAAAGGGGGCGGGAAAGGATATTAAGGACGGGGGAGCGCGAGGGGGAGACCTTAAGAAGGGAAGACCCGCCCCATTTTGCGCTTGCGTTTTCGGGGACGTTCCCTTCTTGTGGTCTCCCCCTCGCAGGACGTGGCAGTATTGTTCCTACCACACAAAACGAGTGAGCGCAGCAG